>CAZLBS010000235.1:0-2812 GCA_964557505.1 uncultured Nitrospiraceae bacterium
GGACCTCGGCGACGCCCGCATCGAAGAGTGCGAGCCAGGCCGACTCTATGCGCTCAACATCTCATTCAAGCGGCAACTCCTAGAGCGAACGGGCGGATTCGACACGGCGCTCGGCCGGCGCGGAGAGTTGCTGCATGCTGGGGAAGAGCGCGCGCTTCTCCGGCAATTGGCTTCCGAAGGGCGCTGCATTGTGTATGAGCCGGAGGCCTCTGTGGCGCACATTATCGGCGAAGAGCGATTGACATGGGACTATATGGTCCGGCTGACGCGCGGCACCGCGGCAAGCCGGGCGCAGGAGTCCCGTCGCATGCCCCTGTTCTGGCGCTTGCGCAAGGCGGGAGAGTCGGAGCTGAAGGCGGCTATCTTCGCTGCCGGCGCGCTGGCCATGCGCATGCGTGGGAAAGACGGTTACGGTTTCCGCTTCTGTTTGCGCCGTGCAATCTTTCAGGCGCATTTAGCCAGCCAGTGGGTGAGGTTTCGGAGCGGCTAGCCCTTGGGCGGCGTGTTCTCCGGGCCAAAAATGCAGAAGCCGTACCTGCTTAGTCTGCTTCGGAAACCACGCAGTCGACGCCGCCTTCAACCGTCATGGTCAGGCGGGAGCCCGTCATGCCAATGGAGATTTCCTTGACGTTGAATGTATCGGGCAGTTGCTGGATGGAGGCCACGTTTTCGCGCGGGACGATGATCCGCCGGAGCTTCTCGTCGACCTCCGTTACGCGGTTGCGCCCGCGCAGAATCATGATGCCGCGGCCATCGACGACAAGCCAGTCTTCGGTCCATTGGATGCACTTGCCCACGTATGCCCAGGCAGGGTCTTCGTGGAAATTGCGCTTCAGCCGCACGCAAATCATCTTGTCTTTCAGCATTGCCGTATCTTCCCTCCGCCGGTTATGCCCGGTCAGTGTATCGATGCCGGCGGCGTGAAACAAAACGCCCGCGATTGGCTGCTTGCCAACCGCGGGCGCTCGATATCGTTGTTCGACGGCAACCGTTAGGCTACTGGAGCGCGGCGACCTTATCCGTATCATCTTCCGCGCCGTCAGCCTTGGCTTCGACCTGCTCGGTCTCTTCAGCTGCGGCTTCGGTGTCATCGCCGGTCAGCGCTTCATTCATCGCATCGCAGCAGGTACCGCTCCACTCGGCCTTTTCGCCCTCAGCCTTTGCAACGGTCTTCTCTGCTTTGGCGCCGCACTGCTTGGCTTCGGCGCTAGCGAGGGAAGCCTTGTCCGCCTTAACGCCGCACTGCTTCATTTCATTGCTTGCGAGGGAGGCTTTGTCCGCCTTTACGCCGCACTGCTTCATTTCGTTGCTTGCGAGGGAGGCTTTGTCCGCCTTAACGCCGCACTGCTTTGCTTCGTTGGCGGCAAGGGAAGCCTTGGCAGCTTTGGCCTTGGACGCACAGCATCCACCTTCGGCACTTGCGAGGGAAGCCTTTGCGGCTTCGGCCTTTGCGCCGCACTGCTTCATTTCGTTGCTTGCGAGGGAGGCTTTGTCCGCCTTAACGCCGCACTGCTTTGCTTCGTTGGCGGCAAGGGAAGCCTTGGCAGCTTTGGCCTTGGACGCACAGCATCCACCTTCGGCACTTGCGAGGGAAGCCTTTGCGGCTTCGGCCTTTGCGCCGCACTGCTTCATTTCGTTGCTTGCGAGGGAGGCTTTGTCCGCCTTTACGCCGCACTGCTTTGCTTCGTTGGCGGCGAGGGAAGCTTTTGCCGCTTCGGCCTTCGCGCCGCACTGCTTTGCTTCGTTGCTGGCAAGCGACGCCTTTGCAGCATCTGCCTTAGAGGCGCAGCAGGTCTTGCCTTCTGCGCTGGCAAACATGGCCGTCGCAGCGGCGGCGGTCTTGCTCAGCATGCAAGCGCTACCTTTTTCCGATTCGGCGCTGGGCATCAAGCCCGATTGGCTCATCACGGCAGGCGTTGCCGCCAACAAGACAAATGCACCCATCAACACCAAAAAGAAAGGACGCGCATACTTCCGAGGGTTGCTCATGGTAATGTTTCCTCCTTACCAGGCCCGTCGCCGCCACTAGGCAGCTTTGTGTGTTACCGCGAGGAACGCATATCGCCATCCATGTATTCGCGGCGCCAGAATTTTTCCAACCAGTAGGGCGCGACTATACCGTGCACACGTGAACTGGTCAAGGAAATTCGCGGGGCAACGTTGCGCGGGCAATCGGCGGGGACCTAGCATGGCGGGTAGATTGCCCGGGCAGGGTCCATTACGAAGGGAATTGGGATATGAGCGAAATCAGGACACGCGTGCAAGAGGCCATGAAGCAGGCCCTCAAGGCCAAAGAACAGTTCCGCTTAGACTGCCTTCGAATGATAAAGGGGGCCCTTTTGCTGAAGGAGAAGGAAGGCAAGGCCCTGACGGATGAGGTTGCCGTGGCAGCCTTGCGCGGGGAAGTGCGTAAGCGCGAACAAACCATCGAGCTTCTGGAACAGCATGGCAAAGCGGAGGAAATCGAGGCTGCCCGCCGGGAAATCGCGATAATCGAGGAATTCTTGCCCGAGCAGCTATCGGAGGAGCAGGTAGAAGCAAAGGTACGGGCGTATGTGGCTGAGCACCCCGAGATCACCCAGCCTGGTCCATTGACCGGTGCGCTCAAAAGGGAACTGGGGGACGCGGTGGATGGCAAGCTTCTGAGCGACGTTTGCCGCAAGGTGTTGTCGTAGCGGCTTTACGACGAAGCGCGGCCTGACCAAACGGTCAGGCCGCGCTCCTGAATTTCAGCGAATCGACTTACGAACGGTTAGGCTGCGTCAGCCGGGCAACCAAGCGCATCGTTCACGAAATCGAAAATCGGCGCGAG
>CAZLBS010000235.1:2822-6298 GCA_964557505.1 uncultured Nitrospiraceae bacterium
GGAAAGCACTTTCCAGGACGTCAAGAATCGCGCACAGAATCGAGATGAACAGATCTTCCATTGGTCATTCTCCTCATTGCTATAGTCCACCAACCCAAAGTCACGCGCCCCACTTGGGTACACGCCCTAGTGTACCACTGCCTTGCATACCCGTCAAATCCAAGGGGCGATTCGAGTTATGCGGGCAGGCAAGTTCAGGGCGCCACTTAGCTAACCATACCCCCGGCGCACAGAAGTGTTTCGCATGATGGTCGGCGCAGCGGCGACCCGCGGGGCTGCGCACATGCGCCCTCTCAGCAGAGAAGCACTATTTCCCGTATGCTCGCCGAACAGCCTCGGGCAGGCCATCTCGGGCGGCCACGGCAAAGCGAATGGTGCGGCCGGTCGCTCGCTCCAAATCCTCTAACGCGATCAGATCCATAGGGTTGGCCGTCGCTACGAGCAAGGCGTCCGCTTCCAGCCGGAGCGGGACGACGCTATAGCGCAAGGCGATGTGCTCAGGCAGGGCATTAGCTGCAGCCGGTTCCACTGCCTCGGCTTGCACTTGCACGTAGGGCAACTGCAATTGCGCTGCCAAGACGGCCGCCACGAGTTCATCGGTGACCAGGCCCATGTTGACCAATACGGATCCGAGGCGGCGGTGAGGCGCCTGTGCTTGCTCGTGCATGGCGCGTTCGAGTTGCTCTTGCGTGATGATGCCCGCGCGGACGAGAACAGCGCCGAAGCGCAAGCGGCGGCCCGATTCGTCGAAGGCGACCAATTCCTCCCATGGGAAAGGCGGTTCATTCGCGGGACGCGCGTGTCCCATGTTCTCCCGCATGTCATCCAGTTCGCGCCGGAGTTGCTCGATCTCCCGGCGCGCTTCATCGCGGGCAGCCAGCACCCCTTCGATTTCCTGTTCGAGGGCGTGTTGGGAGTTTGTGGAAGCAGCCGCTTCGCCGTCATCAAAAGCTGCACTGGAGCCGGCCACGATGGCTTCCAAGGCATGCATGGCATTGAAGAGTGGGCGGAACCGGCTCGCAAACTCCTGGCGGGCATCACCTTTGAGCGGCCGGATTGCGCCGCCCGCATGGCGTGCCAAGGCTTCGACACGGTCAGCCAACAGCTGAACCTCCTGCTCGAAAGCCTCCGGAGCCAGGTCTTCGGCTGGCGGAAGATGTGCGCCGTTCGTGGGCTGTCGTGCAGGGCGTGCCGAGGCAGCGGCCTCATCGAGTTCCCTGCTCCAATCGGAGATAGCCCCCTCCAGGCGCGTCCAGATGTCGTTGGAAGCCATAGTGCTCCTTCGCTGCGCTGGACCGCTTTGCATGGCGCCCTATGCGGTCGATTCCAACGACTGCCGCTGCTTCATGCGGGAGTCTTTTTTGGCGGATACAGTCTGTGATGCGCGTGCCGGGGCCGTGAGGGAGACGGGCATCGCCCGCAGCGCGGTCAGCATAATTGCGCCCAACAAGATGGCGCCACCCACCACATGCACGCTGGTGAGAAACGGCTCGCGCACGGTCAAGACCGATACGACGCCGAGGGTGGCTTGTGCCGCTGTCAGGATGTTGACGGCCCAAACCGCTGTCAGCAGGCCGCGTCCGGCAGCGGCAGCATGCGCGCGCCATGTCAGGAAGATGGCTGCCGCGATCACGGCTACGGCCCCAACACGGTGGAGCAGGTGGTAGACGACTTGGTCCATGGTAACGGCGGGCAGGTAGGCGCCGGTCTCGAAGGCCGTTTCCGTGCGCCAGTCGTTGATCCAGGCGAGCATGGCGCCGTCCAAGGCAGGCAGCCATTGGTTGCCCATGGTGGGGAAATCTGGAATGGCCAAGCCCGCTTCGGTGTGGCGCATGACGGCCCCGGCGATGAGCTGCGCATAGACGACGCCCAAGAGCACGATTGCCGCGGCGGCTACTGGGCGGTTCCCGCCGGTGTCGCCTCGTTCGATGCGGCGCTGACGTTCCTTCGAGAGGGCATAGGCAATGATGATCAGCAACATCAGAAAGGTTTGCGCGAGTACGCCGTGCGATACGGAGATGGGCGCCGGCAAGGCGTAGAGCACCGTGAGCCCCCCGAGGATCCCTTGCACGATGACCATGACCAGGGCTAGCGCCCCCAGTCCTTTGAGCCACCAGCGAGGGTCGATCACGGCAATCGCGAAGCACAACAGCATGGTGAAGGCCCCGACAGCCGAGGCGTAAAGCCGGTGGCTATGCTCATACCAGATGCCCCCTTCCCATTTGTCGTAGGGGAAAAGGAACATGTTTTCGCCAAAGGTCGTCGGCCAGTCGGGTACGGACAGTCCCGCCTCATGACTCTTCACGAGACCACCCAAGAAGATTAGCCCTAAGGTTGCGATGACGAGGAATTTGGCATATGGGCGGAGGAAGAACATGCCCAAATGGCGGAATTTCGCCAGGGCAATGGCGGCGAAATCGCTGAAGTCTTGCGCATCGGCGAAGGAACGCGCGTGTTGTTTGCCCGATGATGCCGCGGGGGAGAGAGCGGCCTGATCCGGATTCTCATGCATGACGGTGACTTGCTCCTGCTCTATGCTGGCTCATGATGCCATTCGCTGTTCTTGGCTGCATATCCCGTTCCCCACGGATTCCTCCCATGCTAAGCACGAAGTTTAGCACACAGAGGATAACGCCGTCCTCACATTCGGTCCTTCCCCTGAGGGGCGTTGCGGCGTCTCGTTGCATCGTTTCGAGGGGATTGCTTACGCTTGCACCGCTTTGAAAGGCCTGGCTCGTTTACGCATTAGCCGGGAAACATTAGGGACACCCATGCCGCGACCACCAATATTGCCAACGCTTGGCTGGGAAGCAATCTGGAACTCCGGGAAGGATTATGGCGCCTGGCTGAAGGAGGCCGAAAAGCCGGATCACCGGGAGCAAATGGAGCAGGCGCGGGCAGCGTTGCCGGTTGACCGCAAGACCGAAGCCTGGCTTCAGGCGCTGGGCAAGCCCGTGCATGTGGCGGCATTCGCCGAAGACTGGTGTCCGGACGTGGTGCGGCATGTGCCTGTGCTGCAACGCTTCGCCTGCATTACCGAGCATCTGCGCGTGCGGTTTTTCAAGCGCGAAGAACAGCCTGAAGTTTTTTCCCGCTTTCTGACCAACGGCGGCGAGGCGCTCCCGGTGTTCGTGTTCTTGAGCGCGGCATTCGTCGAATGCGGCAACTGGGGGCCCATGCCGGCATCCTGCAAGGAGATGATTGCAAGGGGGAAGGCCTCCGGCGATGGGGCCCGGGCGCGGGAATTGGTGGCGGCGGCCTACGCCGCGGATCCGGAATGCCTGGTGGTGCAGCGTGACTTCTGCCGCCTCATCGACATCGCGAGTTCGGCGACGCCCTCGTCAGCCTCACTGTAGCGTTGAGCGTTTACTTCGTTTCACTTCACCAGAGCCGATCGAGGACAGCAAGGGCATGGCAGAGCAGGATTTAACACGGCGGGTATTCTTGGGCGCGAGCGCGGCGGCAGCGACCGGCGC
>CAZLBS010000236.1:0-3575 GCA_964557505.1 uncultured Nitrospiraceae bacterium
ACGACCACCAGCGGCTTTTCCCGAAACCGGGGCAGCGCCCCGTCGCACGTGGCGCACGCGCTCACGCCCATGTTCATGAAGGCTTCTTCAGAGGGCAATCCGAGATACTTCGCCGTGGCCCCCGTCGCGATGATGATGGCCTTTGTTTCCCAAACGTCCTCATTCACATACACCTTGAACGGGCGCTCGGAGCAGTCCACCTTCGTAACCACCTTGGTCAACACGCGCGTGCCGAAGCGCTCCGCCTGTTTCTTCATGTCTTCCATCATGGACGGGCCTGTAGTGCCGTCCGGATAGCCCGGATAATTCTCCACTTCAGTCGTCGTCATCAGCTGACCGCCCGGAATCATGTCTTTGTTGACGAAAATATCGCCCTCAAACAGCAACGGATTCAGGTCGCCACGCGCAGCATACAGCGCGGCGGTATAGCCGGCTGGCCCTGAGCCGATGATGATCACATTTTCCATGATGTTCTCCTCCAAACGCATTCTCGAAAGAGCAGTTCTTGAGATGCGTCCCGTGCAGCATCGTGCATCAACCCCGTAACAACACTGCCTTCAAGTTGTTCTGTTCCCGCCCGCTAAGGTGCGTCGTTCTCGGCGCCCGCTGCAATCCACAGGCGTAAGGTATGCAAGTCATCTTCGGGGACGGGCTCTTCGCCCTTCGGCATCTGAGGCCGCAAGATGCCCCGGATGTATTGGACCGCAGGGCTTTCGTCTGGCTTGCCCGCAATGATCCCAGGCCCGTGTTTGTCGCCCGGCTCAAACAAGTTAGCGTAAGTGGTCATGTCATAATTGCCATCTGGGCGTCTGCCCTCGTGACAATGGATGCAGTAAGTTTCAATGATGGGAACGATGTCTTGCGTATAGCTGATGGTGGCGGCTTCCGTCATATCAATGGGGCGAATCGGCATGAAATCGCCTTCGAGTTCGCCGGGGAGATCGACTGGGGCAGCTTCCGCTGCGGCATCGTCCGCTCCTCCAGCGCCCTTACCCGCCTCTGATTCAGTCTCCTCCACGGACGCTGGGGGAGACTCGAATGACGCGTTGAACGGCTGGGTGCCGACGCCGTATGCATAGACAAGGTCGCCGCCGTAATGTCCAGTAACAGCCACCCAGCCGGCCGTCGCTGTTGATGCAACGAAGGCGAGCCCTATCATTGCGTTCCTAAATGCAGCCGCGGGCACAAAGCTGAGCACGATGAAAGCCGCGGTCACGGCGCCGAATATCCATACGGCATCGGCCATATCCTCGTGCCGCTCCAACAGGTCCCACACCTCAGCGGAAGCCTGGCTGGGCACCTCGGCGCGTGCCAAATCCCCGGTGCGCACAGCGCCGAACGACGTGATGAGCAACAAGACATATGCCGCCAGCGTGATTGTGCGCAACGTGTGCTTCTCCCGCTGGACGAAAGCGGTCAAGACCACGAGCGGTACGCCAAGGGCTGATAGCGCGACCGGCGTGTGCACGGCAACAGCATGCAGTTTCGCCCCGCTCTCAAGCGTGCCCAGCATGCTTTCCATCAGTTCCATCACAGATGCAAATGCTCCGTTTCAACCGCAAAGCGGCCGGATTTTTAAGCCCCATCCCTCTCCGCGTCGCGAACCATCGTCTACCGGATCTGCAGCATTCGGTCGATGGGCAGCCGCGCCTTATCGATGATGCCGTCCGGCAACTCAATTTGGTGTTGCAAATGCGCGAGCGCTGCCTCGGTTTGCTCCAGCGTAATCTGGTTCATGTGCGGGCAACGATGGCTGCAGAGCCGCAGCATTTCCTTGTCGGGATTCTCAGAGGCGATATTGTCGCCCATGCTGCATTCGGTCAACAAGAGAATGCGCTTGGCTGGGGCATCCTTCACTTGCTGAATCATTTGCTTCGTGCTGCCATAGGCGTCGCTCTTTGCAAGCACTTCCGGGCTTACCTCAGGATGCGCGATGATGTACACGTCCGGAAACTGCCGCCGCACCTGATCAATGTCTTCCGGAGTAAACAGCTCATGCACCTCGCACCGCGCGCTCCATGCAATGATGCAACGCTCCGGCATGGAGGGCATCTGCGCCGCATTAAGATTTGGCACAATGCATGGCATCCCAAGTTCCGCCGCCGTGTTCTTGGCAAGATATTCGTCTGGCAGAAAGATGATGCGCTCATGTCCGGCAGCCAACAAATGTTGGACCACCTTGCTGGCATTGCCCGAGGTGCAGCAATAATCAGACTCAGCCTTGACGTCCGCGTACGTGTTGACATAAGTGACAACCGGCGCATCCGGCGCCAGTTGCTTGAGCCGTTTCACATCGTCTGCCGTTATGCCCGCGGCCAAGGAGCATCCAGCCTGAAGCGATGGGATCAGCACCGTCTTGCCTGGATTCAGCACCTTGGCGGTTTCTGCCATAAAGCGTACACCGCAGAACACAATTACGTCGGCATCGGTCTCGGCGCTAATCCGTGAAAGTTCGAGCGAGTCGCCAACATAATCGGGTACGCTGTGATACAGCGCCGCTTCCATATAGTTGTGCCCAAGAATGACGGCGTTGCGTTCAGCCTTCAGCTGGTGGATGCGGTGCGCGATGCGCGCCTTTTCTTCGAGTTCAAACGCCGGCAGGTACTCGCTTACATGGGCCTGCAGGCGAGCCAAAACGTCGTCGTATGTGAGTGCAGGGGTGGCTGTCGCCATAGCATTTGCGCCTTATCGTTGAACCTCGACTCCGTGTACTTAAACGCGATTCGAGTGCAAAAACGTCCGGACGGCGGCTATTTCACGAATTAGTAGTATACGATAACCGCGGGGTTGACTCAAGCACTGCACGCGCAGACGCAAGCGAAAGGCCGGACGCCATCCCCAGGGGAAAGCGGCCGGCCCCGAAGCGCGTCGAAATGAGGCGCGCGCGATACTTTCGAGCTACTTTTTCGGAGGCGTAATCGCGTCCTTCGCCGCCTTGGAAATGCGGAACTTGAGCACTTTCTTGGCAGGAATCTTGATGCTCTCGCCCGTCGCAGGATTGCGTCCCATGCGGGCTTTGCGCTGGTCGACCACGAGCTTGCCTATGCCCGGGAAAGTGAATCCCGTCTTGGCTTCCTTGTAGGCAAGGTCGGTCAAGCTGTCCAGAAAGTCGCTTGCCTGCTTCTTGCTCATGTCGTTCTTTTCGGCCAGGTGCGATACGATCTGCGCCTTCGTCATCGGCTTCTTGGGTGGCATAGTGCGTTCCTCTCTCGTTGAGTCCTCCCGGACTCCCCTCGGTTGGGCCAACGATACGACCATGGAGCCGTGTCCCCGGCCGCGTGTTCCCCCGTGCTGTGCACTGAATACAAACTAATTAGGCGTTTGTCAACCCCTTTTTTCGGGCCTGTTTTTTTGTTGAGCCGCGAAAAGCCGCATGGATACGGGGTGAAATCCTCGCGAGTTGCGCCAAGATGTGCAATCACCCTATAAACAGGGGGTTCTAGAAGCCGGGATCCGCGTGATTTCGGATGACATGCGCTAAGCAGTTTTCGCCTACAGGGGGTGGGATACCGCCGCGCGCGGGAGCGTGTTCATTGCAACTTGCGGTCATTGGCGATGTGGCGGGGGATGCCCAA
>CAZLBS010000236.1:3585-6295 GCA_964557505.1 uncultured Nitrospiraceae bacterium
CCATGGTCAAAAAGCTTCTCCAGCTATTACATTCAAGCGCTTGAACAGGTTTTAGCGGCGATTGACGGCGAGGGCCTCGGCACGGTGCTGCAGACGGGCAACTGGGTGGCAGGAGGGCGCCAGCCCAGTGAGTGCATTGCACTGGCCAGAGAGCGGGGGATCATCACTGTTCAAGGGGAACTGGATCGCCTGGTCGTGAACGCCACGCGAAAAGGCGCAAAGCTGGACAAGCGGCTGCCGCCTCGGCTGGCTCAATCCATTCAGGCCGCGCATGCGGCGCTTTCCGTCTCGGCACTCGAGTGGCTCCGTGAGTTGCCGCGGCGGCAAGTGCTCGCTTTTGAAGGCAAAGAACTCTTCCTGTGCCATGGAAGCGTCACCTCTCAGGCGCAGGTGCTCAGCCCAGATTGGGACAAACTCAAGCTCGCGCGCCAGCGCGAAGAAGCCAATACCCCGGTCATCGTCGCGGGCGGCCGCCACGAGGCGTGGTCAGTGGATGTGGCCGATACGCTGATAGCGGGCCCCGGAGTCTTGGTGCGGCATGGCCCTCAAAGTACACTGTGTTTTTCTGTGCTCGATACCGATACGCGCCCCGTCAGCATCCGCCATCTAGAGCGCCAGATATAGTTGATCGCGTGTCGGAACGCTTCACCAACCGGTGGACCACAAACGCCCCAAGCCCAAATAAAAGCCAACGGCCCCGCTAAAGAATATGGCCATTTTGCTGAGATTGGTAAGGCCGGATACGCCGTCGTTAAAGTCGGTCTCCGCGATCCCAATGGGAACCGCCAAGCTGATCGCGGCGCAAATCATGGCCATCGCCCAGGACTTGCGGTGCATCAAGATGGAGCGGCCAAGGCCTACCAGGGCTCCGGGCAGCGCGAACACTACAAGTCCATGGTTCTGCACCAGGTACTTGAACATCAGGTAGCCCAGGACGGCGCCAAGGCAGGCGCCCGCTAAGCCACGTGCATAAGCTGCCACTACCTCGCGTGTCAGAATCGGCTCGGCGGTATTCTCGGATTCACTCATCGCCTGCTTCGCTAAGCTCCGGCCTGTTGGGCGCCTCAATGCGCGCAGCTGCATTCATTTCGATGCTTCCAAAATACAAGTACCCGGCGTGTTCTTGTACGCTGGTGATGGGCGCATACGAGCCGGACGGGTCCTGCAAGTTGTGCACGACATTGCCATCGGCATCGATTCCAAGGACACATCCGTACGCTTCCGCTTCCGGCTTAAGAAACTCTGGAAGCCGCATCAATATTTTCCGGAAAAACGGATAGGGCAGCAAGGCATCCACCACAGCATTGCGCGGCGCGGCAATTGCCAGCCAGAAGATGCCGTCCGAGCCCGCCGAGATGCCGTCCGGAAAGCCCGGCAGATTCTCGATGAGGATGTCGCTTTCGCCAGCCTGTTCCCCCTTCAGCCAATAGCGGCGCACCCAGTACTTCCCCGTTTCCACGACCAAGACGAACTCCTGATTGGGGTCGACCGCAATGCCATTGGCAAAGTACAAATTGTCGAGCACTTCATCGGCCTCGCCAGATTCCGGGTCGTATGCCAGCAACCGTCCATTGCCCCGGTGCTCGACAATGTCTTCGATGTATTGCGTCTGCCCGAACTTGTAAGAGGCGTCGCTGAAAAAGATGGCGCCGTCTTTGGCGCCGTCGACATCGTCCGTGAAGCGAAAGGGCAGCCCGTCCGCTTCCGTGGCAAGCGCCGTAATCTCGCCGTCAGGCGCTATGCTGAGCAGGCCCTTGTACGAATCCGCCACGATCAGATTGCCGTCCGCATCAAAATGAAGCCCCAGAGGGCGCCCGCCGGTGTCCGCGAAGACCTCGCCGTTGCCGCCGTCCGCATCCGTACGCCAGATGACCCCCTTCGCGCACCCGCCATAGATGCGGCCTTCGGCGTCATGCGCCACATCTTCAGGCGCCGGGCCGAGCCCTTCGCCGATAAACTCAATGTCAGCCAGAGCCGTGTTCGCATAGAATCGCCCCGTAAATCCTGGATTTTCTGGAGGCGCCCAGCGGCCAGGGTCAATCGCTACCGGCCAGAACAACAGATACGCCGCCAGCCCCGCGGCGATAAGGCCTGCCGCAATGCTCAATCGTGTCCTCATTCGCCTGCTCCCCAGTTCTGAGTGCATTGCCCGCGCAAGACCGGTACTATATCGCTCTTGTGGTTTTGCAGCGACGAAGGATATTCCTGATGTCGAAACCTTCCATCATGCCCATGGGCGCGGCCCTGTATTTTCTTCCGGTGGAAACGCGCGTGCCGCTCAAGTTTGGCTCGGAGACATTGACCTCCGTCACTTGCGCCCGGGTGCAGTTGCGCGTGGGCAGTTCGGATGGGGGAGAGGTCGCCGGCTGGGGCGAGACGCCCCTCAGCGTGCAATGGGTGTGGCCGAGTGCGCTGCCCTATGGCGAACGTCATGAGGCGCTTAAGCAATTTTGCCGCATGCTTGCGGAGGCCTGGGGCTCGTTCGAAGTCTGCGGACACGCCCTTGAGATAGGCCACGCCTTCATCGAGACACGATTGCCGGATTTGCTGCACACGTTCAACGCGGAACGGGAAGGGCCGCCCATGCCCTGGCTGGCGGCCCTGGTGTGTTGCTCTGCATTCGACATCGCCCTCCATGATGCTTTTGGCAAGGCCGTGGGCCGCCCTGTCTATGAGACCTACTCTCCGAAGTACTTGCAAAAGGATCTGG
>CAZLBS010000237.1:0-6283 GCA_964557505.1 uncultured Nitrospiraceae bacterium
CACCATGGGCGTGGGCACCATCCTCGAGGCGCGCCGCTGCCTCATGCTCGTCACTGGCGGCGAGAAGGCAGGCATCTTGGCTCAAGCGGTCGAGGGGCCGGTCACCTCGATGATCTCGGCTTCCGCCCTGCAGATGCACCCGAAGTGCACCATCATTGCCGACGAAGACGCCGCGCAAGATTTGACGCAGCAGGAATACTACCGTTGGATTTTTGCGAACGAACCGGAATGGCAGCCCTTCCAGTAGGCATAAGCATCACACGAAGATGCTGCCGCGCATGTACAGATGACATCCGCCGGCAATGCCCACGCGGCCGCCCCGGTCCTCGCACTTGAATTCACCGACCCGCTGCGAAATTTGGCGCGCGTTCAAATGCGCCTTTCCCAGCCGGTTCGCCCAATAAGGCGTCAGCATGCAATGGGCCGAGCCCGTTGCCTGATCTTCGTTGATGCCATAGTTCGGCGCGAAGAATCGAGAGACGAAATCGCAGCTTTCCCCGGGCGCGGCGACAATGACGCCGCGGCCGGCAAGCGTGGCCAATTCCGAGAAGTCGGGATCAAGGCGGCGAACCATATCTTCGTCCTTGAAGACGCACAGCCAATTCGACGCCGCGAGGCATTCCTCCGGTTCCTTCCTTAAGCCGCGCAAGAGAGCGGGCTCCGGCTCGGCCGCTTCGCCGCGAATGCTTGGAAAATCGAGTTCGTAAGCGCCGTTCTTTCGCGACACGGCGATTTCCCCGCCCTTCGAATCAAAGGTGATTGCGTCTTCGCGGCAGCCCAACTCCGTGTAGGCGATGAAGGCAGAGGCGAGCGTCGCGTGCCCGCACAACTCCACCTCCATAGCAGGCGTGAACCAGCGAATGCGGCGCGGCTCTTCATCCAGCACAAAAAACGCCGTCTCGGCCTGATTGTTCTCTTGGGCAATGCGCTGCATCAGGGCCTCATCGAGCCACTCGTTTAAAGGGCACACGGCAGCGGGATTGCCGCCAAAGGGCCGCGAGGTAAACGCATCGACTTGATAGATGGGCAATTCCATGAGCACTGGCGCTCCTTCCTAGCGTTGCGACCGTACACGATCACTTGCCACATGCGCACTCCAAGCGCTCTGCGCTACCTTATGCCCTATGAGCAAGACCAAGGTGCAACACGTTTGCCAGAACTGCGGGGCCGTCTTTCCCAAGTGGAGCGGCAAGTGTGAAGAGTGCGGCGCGTGGAATACCATCGTCGAGGAGGCTGTGATTGCCGAAGGCAGACACCAGCGTGAGTCCATCAGCGATGGCCGGCGCGGCGAGCCCCTCCCTGTAACGGCCATTGCCACGGCGCCCACGGCCCGCATTTCGACGGGCCTGGCAGAATGTGACCGCGTGCTGGGCGGCGGCATAGTGCCCGGCTCGCTCATCCTCATTGGCGGCGACCCGGGCATCGGCAAATCGACGCTCATGTTGCAGGTCTCGCATACCGCGGCCAATCGCGCGGGCCAGGTGCTGTATGTCTCAGGCGAGGAATCCTTCGAGCAAACGCGCATGCGCGCGGAACGTCTCGGCGCCCTTTCCGATGACCTCTACATCCTGGCGGAAAACCGCATCGAACATGTGCGCAAGCACCTCAGCGATGGGACCTATGCGTTTGCCGTGGTCGATTCCATTCAGGCGGTGTATTCGGCGGAATTGCAGGGCGTGCCCGGCAGCCTTACGCAGGTGCGCGAGGGCTCGGCCGCCTTTCTGAACATCGCCAAGCGCACCGGTACGCCTATCGTACTCGTGGGACATGTGACGAAGGAAGGGGCCATTGCTGGTCCGCGGCTGCTGGAACACCTCGTGGATACCGTTCTATACTTCGAAGGCGAGGGAAAGCAGTCGCTGCGAATTCTCCGCGCCGTGAAGAACCGCTTCGGTTCGACCAACGAGATCGGCGTGTTCGAAATGTCGGACGCGGGTTTGCGTGAAGTGCCCAATCCGAGCGCGCTGTTTTTGAACGAGCGGCCCGAAGGCGTCAGCGGCAGCATCGTCTTTCCCAGCATCGAGGGAACGCGCCCTGTGCTCGTAGAGGTGCAGGCCCTGGTCGGCGACGGTGGTTTCGGCACCCCGAGGCGAACAGTGACCGGGGTCAACCCGAACCGGGTTTCCCTGCTGCTGGCCGTGTTGGAAAAGCGCGCCGGCCTGAGCTTCGCGGATCGCGATGTCTTCGTCAATGTGGCGGGCGGCGTACGGCTCGACGAGCCCGCGGCAGACGTGGCCATTGCCCTGGCGATGGCTTCGAGCTTGCTGGAAAAGCCCTTGCCGCCGGCCATCGCCGCTTTCGGGGAAGTCGGCCTCGCCGGCGAAGTGCGGGCGGTGGACCGGGCCCGGGCCCGTGTGCTGGAAGGGGTCAAGTTTGGCTTCAATCAATTCGTGTTGCCGCGCGGCTGCATGAAAGACATCGATACCGAGGTGAATGGCGCCGCTTGCCTGCCTGCGGCGGGGCTGCAACAAGCGCTTGAAATCGCATTGGAGGCATAACATGGCCGAAGGCCAGGAGACCCCTCAGAAGGAGCCCAGCCGGAGAAAGAAGCAAGAGATGCAATTGCAGGATGTCTTGCGGCTCATTGCGCCGGGCACCCTGATGCGCGAAGCGATCAGCTTCATTATCCAAAGCCATAACGGCGCGCTCATTTGCATCGGCAACGAAAAGCGCTTCGCCCGGCTCAGTGAAGGCGGCATCCAAATCGACGAGCCGCTGCGTCCCCAGCTCCTCTACGAACTCACCAAGATGGACGGGGCCATCATTCTGAACGACACGGGCACGCGGATTCTCTATGCGAACCGCTTCCTGAATCCCAGCAACAACGTCGAGACAAGCGAAACAGGCACGCGGCACCGTGCAGCCGAGCGCATGGCCAAGCAAACGCAGGCCACGGTCATCGCCGTTTCCGAGCGGCGTTCGACGGTCACCGTGTACTGCAACGACCACAAGCACATTCTCGATGGCATCGCGACTCTGATGAACAAGGCCGCCCAGGCCATGCAAACCCTCGAGAAATACATCAACGTCCTCGAGCAGTCCATGCGCGATCTTACGGCACGCGAGTTTCAGGACATGGTCACGATCTGGGATGTCTGCCGGAACATCCAACGCTACGAAATGGTCAAACGCATTGCCCGCGAAATTGAACCCTACCTCATCGAACTGGGCACGGAAGGGCGCTTGATCGAGATGCAGTTGCGGGAACTGATGCAAAGCGTGTCCGACGCCGACTTAGTGGTGAAGGACTATTACCGGGAGCGGCAAGGAGCGACGTACGAAAGCGTGCAGAAGCGGATCGCGTCGCTCTCGGAAGACGACCTGCTCGAGGTCAGCAACATCAGCCAGGCGCTGGGCTATGGCACCAATCTGCGCAACGTCGAGGCGTATCTCATCCCGCGGGGCTACCGGGTCTTGTCGCTGACCCGCCGCCTGACGCCGCAATTGATCGACGAATTGATCTCGAAGCTGGGCAATTTGCAGGCAATCACCCGGGCCTCGATGGAAGACCTGTGTCAGATTGAAGGCGTGGGCGAGGTCCTGGCCGACCGCTTGCGCGTCAGCATCAATCTCCTGCGCAGTCAAGTCGCCTTTGACGTTGCCGGGCGGTAAGGGGAGAGCCGCTGTGCCGGCAACGCTTGTAACGGCGCTCGACGTCGACCATGCCGAAGACGCCTTCGACCTGGCGCAAGCCTGCGGCGCCTGCCGCTGGTTCAAGGCGGGTTTGCAGCTCTACACGCGTGAAGGGCCGGATGTCGTGCGCGGGCTGCGTGGCTTTGGCTACGACGTGTTTCTTGACCTGAAGCTGCACGACATTCCCAACACCGTTCGCCGCGCGGCGAGCGGCCTGGCGGAACTCGACGTCGCCTTGACCACCGTGCACGCGTCAGGTGGAAAGGCGATGATCGCGGCGGCGCGCGAAGCCGTGGAAGGCACGAACACGCAAGTCCTCGCGGTGACGGTGCTCACGAGTCTGAGCGAAGACGCGCTGCGCCATGAATGCGGCTTGCCCGAATCGCCTGGCGAGGCCGTCGTCCGGCTCGCGCAAATGGCCGTGGAAGCCGGCGCCCATGGCGTCGTGTGTTCGGCTCAAGAAATCGGTCCGGTACGGGATGTCCTTGGCACGCGCCCGCTCATCGTGACGCCGGGCATTCGTCCGGCATGGGCGGAGAAGGGCGACCAAGCACGTGTGATGGCGCCGGCTGAAGCGTCTCGCGCGGGGGCGGATTACGTCGTCGTGGGCCGCCCAATCACACAGCATGAGCAGCCAGCCGAGGCCGTGCGGCTCATTCTCGAGGAGTTGCGCGGATGACCTCGCAAGACGTTATTGAATTGTTTAGCGCCACAGGCGCCCTGCTTGAAGGCCATTTCGTATATGCAAGCGGGCGGCATGGCAGCCAATTCCTTCAGGCGGCGCGGGTGCTGCAATACCCGGAGCATACCGAACGGCTCTGCCGGGCGTTGGCGGAGCGCTTCGGCGAAGACGGCATCGAGCTGGTCGCAGGCCCCGCCACTGGCGGCATTGTGCTCGCGTATGAAACCGCGCGCCTGCTGGGCTGCCGGAGCGTATTCGCCGAAAAGGACGGCCACGGCGGCATGCGCGTCGGCCGGGGCTTCCATATCCCCCCGGATGTGCGGGTGCTGATAGTCGAAGACATCATCACGACGGGCGGCAGCGTGCTCAAGGTCATCGGCCATCTCAAGCAGCGCGGGGCGCATATCGCCGCGGTGGGGGCGCTCATCGATCGCTCAGGGGGCGAGGCGGCGTTCCCCTGCCGCTTCGAAGCGCTAGCCGAGTTTACGCTGGAAAGCTATCCGCCGGACAACATTCCCCCGGAGCTGGCGCAGCAGCCCATTACTGAAACGGACGCCATTACCCGTTAGATGTTGGCGCGCCCGGCATACGCACATGAAGCGGCGCCCCAGCCTTGATACACTCTTGGTTCATGGAGAAAGAGCGGCTCGATACCCTCGTGCAGCGCGTGGCGGGCGTGACGCGCTCGAAGGCGCAGGGCCTTATTCACACCGGCTGCGTCTTCGACACCGCGGGCGAAAAGCTCGACAAGCCCGGCATGCGCCTCCCCGCAGGCACCCGCCTCGACATTCGGCAGGGGCCCCGCTTCGTCAGCCGCGGCGGCGAAAAGCTGGCCGCCGCGTTCGATGCCTTTCCCTTTGACGCCGCGGGCCATATTGCCATGGATGCAGGGGCGAGTACCGGCGGCTTCACCGACTGCCTGCTGCAACACGGCGCATCCCATGTATATTCTATTGATGTTGGATACGGACAGCTGGCATGGAGCCTGCGAAGCGATGCACGCGTGATCCCCATGGACCGTACCAACATTCGGCATTTGGAGCCGGGACAGCTTCAGGCGGCATGGCAGGCAGCAGGCCGCCGGGGAAGCGGCGTCCCATCACGCTTCGCCGCCGACTGCTCATTCATCTCGTTGACGCTCGTGCTGCCAAGCATCGCACGCCTATGCGCCCCGTCGTCGGAAGGCGTGGTGCTCATCAAGCCGCAGTTCGAGGCGGGCAAAGCCGACGTGGGCAAGGGCGGCGTCGTGCGCGATGAAGAAGTACGTGGGCGGGTCCTGGAAACGGTCCTCGAAGCGGCTACGGAAATGGGGTTTCGTCACCTAGGGCACATAGAGTCGCCCGTGCATGGCCCGGCGGGCAACCGTGAATACTTGGCGCACCTTTTGAGTCCAGATACAGGCAGCGCCCTGGATGCTGCCGATGCTTGAGACCCTCCGCATCCGGAACTATGCGCTCATTGATGCGTTGGAAATGCACTTTGCGCCGGGCTTCAATGTGTTGACCGGCGAAACCGGAGCCGGCAAATCGATCATTGTAGGGGCGTTGAACCTTGTGCTCGGCACGCGCGCATCGAGCGATGCAGTGCGGGAAGGCGCCAAGCGCGCGGAGATTGACGCCGTGTTTCAGATAGACGCCCCCTCGCCCCGGCTGGCCGCGGTACTCGCGGAACAAGGCATCGAGTTGGACGGCGGCGAACTCATTCTCTCGCGTCATGTCGGCGCGGATGGGCGCTCACGCGCATACGCCGCGGGCCAGATTGTGCCCCTTGCCGTATTGGACGCTATCGGCGATGAACTCGTGGACCTGCATGGGCAGCATGACCATCAGTCGCTATTGAAGGCAGACCGGCAGCTCGATTTGCTTGATGCTTACGCCGGATGCGAGAAGGATGCTGCGGCAACCGCCGAGGCAGTTCGATCGTTGCGCGAGCGCGAGCAGGCCCTGAGCACGCTGGAAGCCAGCGGCC
>CAZLBS010000238.1:0-222 GCA_964557505.1 uncultured Nitrospiraceae bacterium
GCCGCAAAGCTATCTCGCGCGGATCAATCACGGCGGGCTGCTGGCCCAGCGCGGCAAGCGGCAAGAAGCCATCGCGCAATTCGAAGCCGCCGCCAAGCTCGAACCCAATCTCTCTGAGGCGCGGTTCAATTTGGCCGTAAACCACTTCGAACTCGGGCAGATGGCAGACGCCCAGGCCGCCCTGCAAGCCACCCTCGAGCGCGAGCCGGAGCATCCCGGGGC
>CAZLBS010000238.1:232-6253 GCA_964557505.1 uncultured Nitrospiraceae bacterium
CGCTCGAGTTCAACAGGGGCAACGTGGCCGAGGCGGCCCAACACTACCGGGCCGCACTGGAGCAGAACCCCAATCAACACGAGGCCGCAGCCAATCTCGGGGCCTGTCTGCTTGCCCTGCGCCAGCCTGCCCAAGCCGAACCCTACATCCGGCGCGCCATCGAACTTGGCGGAGAGTCGGCAGCGGCCCTGACCAACCTCGCGCTTGCACGCGCCGCTCAAGGCGCCATCGGCGAGGCCAACGAGTACATCCGCCGGGCCCAACAGCTCGATCCCGATTACCCGCAGGCACAAGCCCTTGCCGCCCGCATCGAGCAATTTCAACAAATGCAGCAACCGCCCGCGCCGCTCGCGCCGCGCCCCTAGCGTGGAAGACGCACGTGCCATATACGAAGCCCGGGCCGCGGCGATGCTGCGCGAATCCGAGCGGCTGCGCCGTCTCGAGGGCCGCTATTCCAATGCCCGCCTCGCCGTCTTCGGCATAGGCGTCCTCAATGTGACCGCCGCCATCTGGGCCGATTTCCCGTGGTGGCCGATTCTCCTGCCCATCGCAGTTTTCATTGCGCTGGCCTACCTGCACGAAGGGGCCATCCGCGCTCGCGAAACCGCCGAAGCGATCGCCGCCTATAGCCAGCGTGCCGTGAGGCGGCTCAATGGAACATGGGCCGGCGACGGGCCGGAAGGCACGGAGCATGCGCCGCAGAGCCACATCTTTGCCGGGGACATCGACCTCGTGGGGCATGGAAGCCTGTACCAATTGCTCTGCAGCGCACGCACGCATTTCGGCCAGGCAAGGCTCTTCAACATGCTGTCCGCGCCCGTCCCGATCGAGCGGATGCGCGAACGCCAGGAAGCGGCTCAAGAGCTGGCCCGGCGGCATGACCTGCGCGAGCGCCTCGCCATTGCCGGAGAAACCGCCCGCGCCATCGAAACGGCCCCGCTCATCGCCTGGGCCGAGCGCGAAGCCGCGCCCGGCTTGCGGCGCATCATCCCGTTTGCCTGGGTGCTCACCGTGTCCGGGGCCCTCTCGCTCGCCCTCCCCCTCATCATCAACTACAACCTCTGGCCCCTGCCCCTCCTCATGCTCACGGTGAATGCCCTCGCCACCGGCGTTCTCGCCCCGTATTGGCGCCCGGCGGCAAAAGGGCTTGATGCCTCGCGCCATGCCGTCAACACGCTGGCCCCCTACCTCGCCATCATCGAAGCCGAATCCGTCCGGGCCCCGCTCCTGACGTCGATCAAGCGGCAATTGGAAGAAGACGATGGCCTTCCATCCAAACGCATCGAACAGTTGAATGGAATCGTCCGGCTGCTGGACATGCAAGGCAATCAACTTTTCGCGCTGGCCGGCCTGATACTGCTGTGGCCCGTGCATGTTTCCCATGCTCTGGACACGTGGCGCCTGCGGCATGGCCGCCGCATGGCGCCTTGGCTCGAGGCTGCCGGGCACTTCGAGGCCCTCGCCGCTATCTCAGGATTCGCCTTCGAACGCCCCGCGTACGCCTGGCCCGAAGGAACGCCCGAAGGCCCGCGCTTCGAGGCCGAAGCCCTCGCGCATCCGCTATTGCCCAGCAGCGGCTGCGTGGCCAATGACCTGCGCCTCGACGCAGCGCAGCGGCTCCTCATCGTGACCGGCTCGAACATGTCCGGCAAGAGCACGCTGCTGCGGGCCGCCGGCCTCACGCTATGCCTCGCGCGCGCGGGCGCACCCGTCCGGGCAAAGCGCTTAACCCTCTCGAACCTCAGGCTTGGCGCGGCCATGCGCGTGCAGGATTCCATTCAGCAGGGACACTCCCGCTTCTACGCCGAGATCAACCGCCTCAAGCAAATCGTCGATTCATCTGAAGGCGATGCGCCCGTGCTGTTTCTTCTCGACGAAATCCTGAGTTCGACCAATTCGCACGACCGCAAAGCAGGAGCCGAGGCGGTCGTCCGGACGCTGGTCGAACGCGGAAGCATTGGTCTCGTTACAAGCCATGACCTCGCCATCGCCGAACTGGAACATTTGCTAGCCCCCCACGCCCGCAACGTCCATTTTCAGGACGAGATCGCGGACGGCCGGCTGCAATTCGACTACAAGCTCCGGGAGGGAGTCGTGCAGAAGAGCAATGCTGTTGCCCTGATGCGCAGCATCGGACTCGACATATAGAATCACGCACCAGCGCACGTAGCCAAACAGGAGACTCGAAATGCCCGAGGAAAGCCTCACCCGCCGCGATGCCTTCACCCGTACCGCCCTGGCCGCCGGCGCAATGGGCCTGATGACCCGCGCGCCGCAAGCAGCAACGTCCGCGGCGGCGGACACCCCCTCTGGCCATTTCCGCCATTCCGTGTGCCGCTGGTGTTACGGCAGCATTCCCTTCGAGGCGTTCATCCCGCAGGCCAAAGCCGCTGGCGCGGAATCCATCGAGTTGCTCAACCCGGAGGAGTGGCGCCAAGTGCAAGCGGCGGGCATGAGCTGTGCCGTCGCCAACGGCCCCGGGCCCATCCACAGCGGCTGGAACGAGCCCCGCAATCACGAGGATCTCATTGCCAAATCACGCACGCGCCTCCAAGAGTGCGCCGAAGATGGCATTCCCAACATGATCGTTTTCAGTGGAAACCGCCGCCGGGCGAGCGACGAAGAAGGATTGCGGCACTGCGCCGAGGGGCTGAAAGAAATCATGCCCATGGCCGAATCCCTCGGCGTGACGGTCATCATGGAGTTGCTCAACAGCAAGGTAGACCACCGGGGCTATATGTGCGACCGCACGCCATGGGGCGTCAAGCTTGCCGACGCCGTCGGCTCCGGCCGCTTTAAGCTGCTCTACGACATCTACCACATGCAAATTATGGAGGGCGATGTCATCCGCACCATTCGCGGCTATCATGAATACATCGCCCATTACCATACCGGCGGCGTGCCCGGACGCAATGAACTCGACGAAACGCAAGAACTCTACTACCCCGCCATCTGCCGGGCCATCAACGAAACCGGCTACCGCGGCTATGTGGGTCAGGAATTCATCCCGCGTGGGGAAGACCCCATCGCCGCGCTCGCACACGGGATCAAGACCTGTACCGTGGCGTAGCCCCTACTGCGCCAGATCCTGCTTTTCTTGGGACAAATGGCCCACCGCGAGGTGAAGCCTTTCGGCCAAATATTCGGCCACCCGCAGGTTGGCCGCCGCCGTAATGTGCACCCCATCGGTGTAGTCCTCTTCCGGCTGCTGCGATAAGACGGGCATGAGGTCAATGTAGAGCGCCTGCGAAAGCGGCGCGGCCTGGGCCAACAATTCCTGCATGTCTCCGCGCTCCTGCCGGATAGCTTCCGATCGAAAGGGCCAGCCGAGAAATACGCACACCGCCTCGTTCATCTCGCAGAGTTTTTGCAAGCGGTATATGGCGTCCACCATTTCGCCAGGCGTTACGCGCAAGGGTTCAAAAGATGCCACCGGGTTGTCCACGAGCCCCGCCCCTCGTGCGGCCATCTTCAGCAACACGCCCAAGGCGCTCGCACTGCTCTCTGGGCTGACAAACTCAACATCGCGCAGGCCGCCCGTCTTCGAAAGCAAACTCATGTCGTTGTGGCCGGCCGACACCAGCACAATGTCGGGAGAGAGCGCCAGGCCGTAATGCTCCATGAATAACATCGCCTGTACGAAGGTATACCCCGGCACGCCGGCATTGATGACCTGGAAGCGGCCGGGTGCGCGCTCATCCAGCAGACGGCCCAGCACCTGGGGCCATGCCTCGTCATTGCCCACCCCGGTCCCAAACGTGGTCGAGTCGCCCAGGCACAATACCCGAAGCCGCTCTCCCTGGGGCGCGATCTCGGCATTGCGCAGGCCGATGCTGTTCGTCAAGATGCGCGGGTGTGCGCTCTCGAAGTTGGGCTTCAAAGCCCACATCAATCGGGGGTGGTACGTGTCGATGGGCGTGCGGCCTGGAGCCGCCTGAAAGATCGGCCCTTGCGTAAGCGGCAGCATCAGGCGTGCCCCGCCCTCCGCCAGAACAGCAATCAGGAAGAGGAGCGCGGCCCAGCCAGCAGCCTTCAGCAGCACCTTGCCCAGCCGGCCCATCCTAACGGTTGGTCAACTCGCCCTTGCCGCCAGACCATCCGCCCGCTCGGCCGAACTTATAGCGGTAGACCTCGCTGCCCCGCACGCCCGTATTGACGGTCGCCGAGGCCAATTCCGCTTCCGCCCGCGTCTCGAAGCGCTCGCTCTGCATCACTACGTAGCTGTATTCGATGAAGCCATGATAGCCCGCGTCATTGTGCCGCGCGCCCCGGCTTATCTTTTGCGCATCCAGCGGAACGAAGCCGGTGTATTGCTTCACCTCTTTGTAAAAGCGCCCGCGCAACTCGCCCAGATCCTGAAATTTCACCTCGCCTTGACGGGCATCCGTGTTCAGCCGGCGCAACTCCACTTCGCCCACCTGGTCCAGACGCGCGAAGACGGTGTCGGACGGCTGCTCATAGCCTTCCCCGGGCTCACGCAGGCCGAAGTCGGTCATGACTTTGTCGACCACGCTTTGGTTCGTGCCCGTGGCACAGCCCGCAAGCAGGGCTGCCGCCGTCATCATTAGCCCTTGAACGAAACGCATACTTCCTCCAAACAACGCATTCGATAGCCCTTAGACTGGCAATGCGGCGATCATACTCATCTGCCCCCGGTGGTGCGAGTCATGCCGGATCATTTGCGCGAGCGTCAGTTCATTCGTCGGGAAGTGCTGCTTGAATGGAGCCGGCATCTTGGGACCCGGCTCGCTCGGCAGGCGGTCATCCGGCATGGCGCGGACTTGCTCGACGACCTCTCCGCCGATCGCGGCATACCGGTCAAGCGTTTCGCCCCATGAATAGTAGGCCCCGGGATCCCCGGTAATCGGGTTGCCCCGCGCGAAGTCCGGGGCGTACATCTTCGCAAATGTCTTATCGAAAATGGGGTCCTGTTCAAAGATCCAGATGTAGACCACGGTGTGCAGCGTGTTGGCCAAGTGGCCAATGAGCCAAAGCGGGTGCGCCTTCGCCTCGGCCAACTGCCGCATCCGGGCGCCTTCCGGCACAGTTGCTGCGGCACGCTTTGTCTCTTCGATGCACCCCTCGAGAAAGTCGGCGTATACGTTCGCTCTGATGTTGTCCATTGCAATCTCTCCCCCTGGCCCCGCCAGCACAATGCGGCCGTTTACCGCCGGCGGCCTTCCGCGTAGTGTGCCGGGATGGGAGGGGGTTCTGCCAGCGGCAACTCAGGCAGGAGGGCAATCTCCGTGGGGCGCACCCCCTCGATGCGCACGGCGGCAGGAGAAGCCCTATGGCTGATCTTCAGCGACAGCAGCTTCGCATCCTCGTAGTGCCGCCAGCCTTGCGGAGCCGCCGCAATGCCGGTCACTTCTTCGAGGGGCACGCCATTCACTTGTATTGCTTGCGGCCGTCCCGTACCGGCCAAGAGGTAGCTTGCCGCCGAGCCCGCAGGCTGATGGCACGTAAATTCCAATGTCAGTGCCGTGACCTCCGGTTCGCTCAGCGGCGCCGGCCCCGTCACCCGCACGGTGGCCGTGTTGAAGACCGCACGCCGGGTGACCGGCATTGGATCATGCCCCAGGGCATGCAGCAGCAGCGGCATGAATAAATCCGGATTGATGAGCGGCCCGCCACGTTCCCCCGTGCGCGTGTCGAAATAGTCACGGTACGTGCCCTGCCATTCCGGCGTGGTTTCTTGCATGCGGGTGCCGCTCGCCAGCACATTGCGCGCGATCTGCCCCCAAAACGGCGGGCGGTTTTGGCCCAACTCCGACAGCGTCGCTTCAAGCTGCATGAGGCTGTACGCGTAGTCAAGACCGCACCACTGCACCGGCCGCCCAAACCACGGCATGCTGTAGAACGTGGCGCCAAACACCGGGATGGACGCGCCCTCTTGCCAGTCGTATTGCGGCTGGTCCCATTGATAGATGAAGGGCAAACCGGCCCGGGCCCAATACTCCGCCTGCTCCAGCCAACGTGGCCGCCGCGTATGCCAGTAGCCCTCGAGAAATGCACGCGAAG
>CAZLBS010000239.1:0-6252 GCA_964557505.1 uncultured Nitrospiraceae bacterium
CCTAAACGGCAAGACGATACCGCGCCCGGTAAGATCTTAGATGGCTTGATGCGCGTTGCTGCTGCATCTCCAGACTCTAGTTTACCATAGGGTTTGCCCCTGTCTGGAAATCAGCTAGCTTTTACCAGAATTCACGCAGGACCGTGTACGTGATGTATGACATGTAACAGAGAACGAAGAAGACGCCTTCCAAACGTTGCATCTGGTTGCGGGGCTTGCCTACAAACATGACGGCAAACAGCATAACCGTTGCTGCCAGCATCACGATTACGTCAACGTTGCTGCCTGATTCGAATGGCAAGGGGTGCACGATACTGCAGAAAGCCAAGACGAACAAGATGTTAAAAATACTCGACCCGACGACATTGCCGATGGCAATATCGGCGTTTTTGCGCCATGCGGCGGCGGCAGACGCTGCAAGCTCGGGAAGGCTCGTGCCTCCGGCAACGACGGTAAGGCCGATGAGCGTTTCGCTGACGCCCGCCTTGCGTGCGATGAGCACGGCGCCCTCGACGACCCAATAGCCGCCGGCGAGCAGCGATAGCAATCCAGCCCCCATCACAAGCGTGAAGCGGGTGAGCAGCTTCGCGTCGTGCTTTCGCTTGCCTTTCTGCCGTGGGCGGCTTGCAATGATGGACAAAATGTAATAGATGAAGACGGCGAAGAAGCTCACGAGGATCATGCCCTCGGAACGGCTGAGCTGCGAGTGGGGCATGCCGTCGAAGATTTCGTCGTTGGCTTGAATGGCCAACGCCACAGTGGCCAAGAGGAGAAAGGGAATCTCCTTCCAGACCGTTCCGCGCGTGGCGAAGAGCGGGTATATTGCGGCAGAGATGCCCAGGATAAGCCAGATGTTGGCAATGTTGGAGCCGATGACGTTGGCGATGGTGATTTCCGTGCTATCTTTGAACGCGGCAACGAGGCTGACGATGAATTCGGGCAGGGAGGTGCCGAGAGCCACGACGGTTAGGCCAACGACCAGTTCGGAAATGCCGAAGCTTTTGGCGAGTCCGGACGCTCCGGAGACAACCCAATCGCCGCCTTTGACGAGCAGAAAGAAACCGGTGAGCATCAAGGCCAATTGCAGGAGTTCATAGGCAGTCACGATGGCAGTCAACGGCCCCCAAGTCGGATCGCAACGAACATGTGTCTGAAAATCCCGTACGGGCGGCCCGGAGCCGCATAAGCGCAGACTATACCATAGCCGGTGTGAAGCAGATCAGCCGGAGCATGGGCATCTGGGGCCGTTGAATGGTGGCGCGCGGCCATCTTCTCGAGGGTGTTGACATGGGTTTCGCTGCAGCGGAAATGTACCCCCCGGACCAAGAATGTTACGACTGCTGAGCAGAGCATCCAACCGTTACGAAAGGACGCCGTATTGAGTTACCCACGCACATTCGGACTGGCAGCATTTGCGTTGCTTGTTCCATGGTTGACAATAGGCTGCGGCCAGGGCACGCACGGAAGCGTGCAAGCCGAGGCCGAGTATGCAGAGGGCTCAGGCTCGTCGCTGGATGAGCCCTCGAAGGAGAGTGCGACCATGATCGATTTTCCCAAGCCGGAGAAGGATAGGGCCGTATCCGAAACGGCCGGCGAAGCCGAGGCGGTTTTTGCAGGCGGCTGCTTTTGGTGCACCGAGGCCGTGTTCGAGCAGATCGACGGCGTATCCGCGGTGGTATCGGGCTATGCGGGCGGGTCGGCCGCGACGGCCGATTACCGCCAAGTGGCTGGCGGCAGCACGAAACACGCGGAGGCCATTCGTATTACCTATGATCCCTCCAAGGTGACGTATGGCGAGTTGTTGCGCGTCTTCTTCGCCACGCACGACCCGACGACGCTCAACCGGCAAGGTCCCGACCGTGGCCCTCAGTATCGCTCAGCCGTGTTCTATGCGGACGAGGAAGAGAAGAGCATCGCCGAGGCATACATCGAGCAGCTTGAAAACGCGGGCGTCTACAACAACCCCATCGTCACGACGCTCGAGCCGCTCGAAGGCGGTTTCTACGAAGCCGAGGACTACCACCAAGACTTCGTCGCCAAAAACCCCAACCATCCTTATGTCAGGGCGTATGTGCCGCAAAAGCTTCAAAAGGTAGAAAAGCTGCAAGCGGCGAATTAATGCCGCAGCGCAAGCAACTGAACGAGTGAATCCCTACCCGCAGGGATTCACTCGTTACTGTTTTTGCGAACACAATTAATCCGTCGACATCGTCGACGAAATATCCTTGGCTTGCGATTCGATTGCCTTTGGGGACCCGTGTGGCGTCTGCTCGGTTGACGGTGTCGATGGCGGGGCGGGGGTGATTTGGGGTGTTTTGCAGAAGGGCCCGCGCGAACAATACCGCCGTCGACAATGGCATCACGCTATTGGCTGCCTATGCCTGGATCAATGCCGGGGGCCGTGGTGCTTGTCTAAATAGCGCTGGAGTTCGCGCAGGCCGATGATGGTCTTGGCATCGTTGAAGACGAGGTGATCGAGCATGTCTTCGACTTGCTCGAGGGTGAGTTCGACGGGTTCGAGGACTTCATCGTATTCGGGGCGGGCCTCGGTTTTTCGAACATCGAGTCCCAAGAAGATGTGGTCGAGTTCGCTTGAACAGCCGGGAGAGGCATAACAGGTTGCAACATGGACGAGGCGGCCTGCTGTAAGGCCGGCTTCTTCTTCGAGTTCGGCCGCGGCCCGTTCGGCGGGATCTTCGTCACCCTCGAGGCGGCCGGCGGGCAGTTCCAGCACTTCGTCGCCGACGGCGATGCGGTATTGCCGAACGAGATAAACCTTGCCGTCATGGTATGGGACCACCGCGACGCCCCCGGGATGATCCATCACTTCGCGCGGGGCTAAGGTGCCATCGTCGAGGCGCACTTCCCCCTTGCGCACCCGGAAAATGGCGCCGTCATAGATGACTTCGTCTTGTTCCCAGGTTTCCATCTGGAGGCGTTCGCGTCCTTCACACACGCTTAGGAAAGCGTGCGGTTCCATTCGTCGACGCGGTCTTGGTGCTGGGCCAGGTGGGCCTCTGCGTCGCCTTCAATAGCAATGCTTTCGATGCTGTCGCCCTTCTCGATGGCATTGACCACGGCCTGATCCTCGGCGGATACGACTTCGCCAAAAATGGAATGCTTGTCATCGAGCCATGGCGTGGAGACATGCGTAATGAAGAATTGGCTTCCGTTGGTGCCAGGGCCGGCATTGGCCATAGAGAGGCGGCCGGGCTTGTCGTGGCGCAAGGAGGGGGCGAATTCATCCTCGAATTTGTAGCCCGGGTTGCCTGTGCCCGTTCCATTGGGGCAACCGCCTTGAATCATAAAGTCGTCGATGACCCGGTGAAACGACAAGCCGTTATAGAAGCCGCGCTTGGCGAGATTCAGGAAATTTGCCACGGTCACGGGAGCTTCGCCAGGGAAGAGCCGGAGGTTGATGGGGCCTTTGGTGGTCTGAATGGTAGCGGTGATCGCGGTCATGGTGGACGGGCTCCTCAGGCGTTTGGGCAATGCAGGTTCCGTTGCGGGCGAGACAATAGCAGGTTGCCGCATGGGAACGGAACTTTGCGGCCCCCAGGCGGATGGGATTCCTGTCGCCGTGCATTGTCCGCTGGCAACCGCCGTGATAGGATCGCTCCATGGCAATACATCAGCAAGAAGTTCGAGAAGCAGGAGAAGCCGAAAATCCGCCGCGGTATGCGCGCGGGTGCGGCATCGTATTTTTGGTCTTGGCGCTGGCTGTGAGCGCCATATGGGGCGGCGCGCTAGGGCTGTTCGTCTTCATCTTGGATGATGCGCAAGACACGATTGAAGCGCTCGATCAGTTCCGTCCGCGCATCGGCAGCAAGGTCTATAGTGCGGATGGCATTATGCTGGGCGAGTTCACGGATGAGCGGATCCGCGCGCTGGTGCCCTTGAACGAAATGCCGCTGCATCTGCAGAAGGCCTTCATCGCGACCGAGGACGACAAGTTTTTCGAGCACAAAGGCGTGCGTCCGGATGCGATTGTCAATGCGGCGCTCTACATCGCGCGGACAGGGCGGCTGCGCGGCGGCAGCACCATCACACAGCAATTGGTGCGCAACGTCGGCGCGACGGGGGTGGACACCGAGCAGACGATTCGGCGCAAGATTCACGAGGCGATCGTGGCCTTGCAGCTCGAGCGTGAATTCACGAAGGATGAGATCCTCGAGTTGTATTTGAATCAGATTTTCTTGGGCATCAGCGCGTACGGCGTGGAAGCGGGGGCCCAGCAATACTTCGCAAAAAGTTGCCGCGATGTGACATTGAGCGAGGCGGCCATGTTGGCGGGCGTGGTGCGCGCACCGAATAAGCAAGAGCCGTTTCAGTATTTCGATAACGCGAAAACGCGGCGCGACATTGTGCTTGGGCAGATGCTGGAAAATGGCTTCATTACTCAGGCGGAGTACGAGGCTGCGCTTGCCGAAGACTTGGCCGCGAGCGTTGTCACACCGGAAGAGCGTGCGGCCCTGGCGGCGCAAGGCAAGTCCGTGTTTGCACCGAACCGCTTTAAAGCGCCGTATTTCGTGGAAGAAGTACGCAAATTTTTGCTGCATGATTTGGGGCTCAGCACCGAGCAGGTCTACGGCGAAGGGCTTGAGATACACACGACGCTGAACTGGCGAATGCAGCAGGCGGCAGAGCGCGCGCTGCTCACCGCGCTGGAAGACTTCGACGAGAAGAAGCGCGGGCAGTATGAGGCGCGTGGCACGCTTGAGGATTTCATTCCGGTGTGGGGCGCGCTGGTCAGCCTCGACAACCGCGATGGCATGGAAGGCGCGGTGCGCGCGCTTGTGGGGGGGCGCGACTTTACTACGAGCAAATTCAATACGGCGACGCAGGCACGGCGTCAGCCAGGCTCGAGCGTCAAGCCATTCGTGTGGGCAGCAGCGATTGACAGCCGCAAGTACACGGCTGCGAGCATCGTTGTGGATGAGCCTTTCGTGCGGATAGACCCATGGGGCAACCGGTATGCGCCGAAGAATTTCGACGGCAAGCATCTGGGCCCGATTACGCTGCGGCGCGCCTTGCGCAGTTCGGTGAACATCGTGAGCTTGAAGCTGGTGGAAGACTTGGGGATGCCCCTGGTCGCATCCTATCTTGAGCGCTCTGGGGTTGCCAACAATATCGACCCGGTGGTGGGATTGACGATTGCGCTTGGCACGCCTGTGACCATCCCGCTCGACCACTGCGTGGCCTACAGCACTTTTCCAAACAATGGGCAGCGGCACCCGGCGAGTTTCGTCAATGAGATTCGGGATCGCGATGGCTTCCTTATGTATGAGCATGCACGGGCAAAGCCGGTGCAAGCGCTGTCTCCGAACACGGCGTACGTCGTGACGACGTTGCTGGAAGAGGTATGTGAAATTGTGACGGGATGGCGTACGAAGGATCTGGCGCGGCCACGGGGCGGGAAAACGGGCACGACGAACGACAGCAAAGATGCCTGGTTTTGCGGCTTCACGCCGCAGTTCACGACTGTGACGTGGATGGGCTATAAAGATAGCCGTCCTTTGGGTCAAGGAAAGGCCTATACGGGAGGTGCGTTAGCGAGCCCCATTTGGACGGAGTATATGATCGCGGCACATGAGGGGCTGCCGGAGCAGGATTTCGATGAGCCCGAAGGCGTCGAGTATTACGCGATTGACAAGTCCACGGGCATTGCGGGCGGCGGCTTTAAAGAGGTGTTTCTGGCGGGCACGAAGCCTCCCAAGAACTGGCCGCGGTTTATGTTTGAAGAGGAAGATCTGGAGGCAATCGGCCTTGATCCACTCGGCGAGGATGACTTGCTGCTGGGCGGGGCTGAACCGCTCCTCGGCCCGGAACCCTCGAGAGAAACCGCCCCTCAATCGCGATAGATTTTTTTGGTCTTGCGCGGCACTTCTTTCACAATCGTGTTATGATGGGGGCACGGGCTTAACACGGGGAGGGTCGAGGCCATGCGTAGACAGGGATTCACGCTGATCGAATTGTTGGTCGTGATCGCGATCATCGGCATTCTTGCGGCCATTCTGTTGCCGGCATTAGCACGGGCGCGGGAGGCCGCCCGGCGCGCGAGTTGCCAGAACAATCTCAAGCAAATGGGGTTGGTCTTCACCATGTACGCCAATGAGGCGAATGAAGAATGGCCCACCATTAAGCTTTGGGGTTGTCCCACCGAATCGGACCCCTTTCCGGTGCAGCTTGATGCGACGTTTCACGGCTATCAGGTCTTTCCCGAATACTTGACGGATGTGGCCATTTTGGCGT
>CAZLBS010000240.1:0-3527 GCA_964557505.1 uncultured Nitrospiraceae bacterium
CCGCAACTTGTTGAGAAACCCGGCGCGGAACGGCACCGCGTCCCACGCCAGGGGTAATTGCGCCTCTGGGTCACGCTCGGGCCGCTACGCCCCAAGCATGCGGGTCATCCGCTGGCCGTGGCGATCCTCGTCGGCGGCCTGTTCTTCCATCTGCAGCTTGAGCGCCATCAGGCCTTCCTCGTCGGCGAGCGCGGCCAGCGCGCGGTAGTGCCGCACGTCTTCCAGCTCGGCAGCAATATCGCTGCGCAACATCTCATCCACATGATTTGGCGGGGGCGTCAGGTCGGGCGCCAATTCGGGCTTGCCGCCAAGCATTACAATCTGATTTGCCAGGAACTGCGCGTGCCCGATTTCGTCCTGCACTTCCTCCAAATACATGTCGCGCGTGGCTTCGTTCTCCGAACCCGAAATCGACGCGCCTTGAATCATATAGCGCAGCGCCGTCGAAATCTCACGGTTCAACTGCTCGTTCAAACCAGAAATTAGCTGTGTGTTCAACTCTACCGTGGCCATGATATATCTCCTTCTAGTTCGTTAATCTAACTTTTCTCAGCAGCTAGGACGGCAATGCCCCGCTCGGCGTTAACGCGCCCAATCAACTGTAGAGGCGAACGTAACACTTGCCCCTTTGAACGAGGCCATTCTATCCGGCAACTTGTTGAGATGCGGTGAGTTAGCAACATTGACAAGAATAGCGCGGCATGGCCGCACACACGTGGATTAGGAGGAGCGCCCGAGTTCACGCTCTACCGCGCGTTGACGGCGGAAGAGCCATTCCATGTCTTCGTCGTTGTAGGGGGCTGCGCCCGGCCGCTTGTAGGGCTCGTCCATATCGGCGATCAACGGCGAGCCCCACAGCGCGGTCGAGTATTCAGCCAGCAGCTGATGGTCTTCCTCCGTGAACGTCATATCACCCGAGAAAATCTTGATCGTGTCGTCAACGTCCTGCCGCGTCCCCACGCCGATGTTGTACATCGTGATGCGCGGGTCTGCATAGCCCCAGCGAATGGCCGCGCCAGGCAGACGCTTGCGCTTCTGCTCCGGGAAGTCCGGCGCCTTTTCCGGGTCGCGCGTATAGAGCACGCCCCCGAGGCACTTCATGCCGATGACATTCATCTTCAAGGCGTGCGCCCGGCTCAGGCAGCGCTCGCGCCACGCCATGTTGTACTGCGACAACAGTTGATAATAGCCCTTCGGAAAATACGAGCGGCCAATCAACACTTGGTCGAGCCGTTCGGTATCGATGAGCTTGTACAGCGTCTCGAAGTGCACATGCGTCGAGGCGCCGATTTGCTTGATCTTGCCTTCCTCGCGCAGCTTCTCCAGTGCTTCGAGCGCGCGCATCGAGTCGTCGTAGTCCACCGCATTGTGAATCTTAAAGCAGTCGATGACGCCGCACTCGTAGCGGCGGAGCGCAATCTCGACGTGGTCGCGCATGACCTTGGCAGGGTCCGGCGGAAGGGCAGGCGAGCGCGTCGTCAGGTAAATGTCGTCCATGATGGGCGCCAAGGCCGTGGCCGCGATGCCATCGGTCGGATACAGCGTTGCCGAGTCGAAGTACTTCAGGCCCTTCTCATGGGCATAGCGCAGCGTGCCGATGGCTTCCTTCAAGTTGCCGCCGGCCGCGAGATACCCGACATAGGCACAGCCAACGCCGAAGATCGGCACTTCCCGGCCGCCGCGCGGCAGCACCGTCGTTGGCACGCCATTCACGCGCGTCCCCGTCTCGCGCGCCGCCGCCGCGGCCGTACTGCCAACGAGAGTGGATGCCGCGGCAGCGAGCCCTGCAAACCCAAACTGCCTACGTCCAAGAACAGCCAATTCTTCGCTCATGATTCCGCTCCTAGGCAGCTATCTGAAAGCGATGGGGCTTGCCGACATCAGATGCTCACAAGCCCAATCTCTCACACATTCATATTGTCTTTTGACAGAAGATCAAACCCAACGAACGCCTCGATAGCTTCCAACACTTCGATGAAATCATCAACTAGGGCTATAAAGATGCTGATGTCATCAATTGAGAAGGCAGGTCTAGGACTGCGCCTCGTCAAGAGCTTGATGTGCATTACAGAACTTCTCCGGTCGTCATTGCTTCCAGCGGAAGAGAAGATAGCACGATTGTAGTGTGCAATACATCGGTGAGTTTGACTATGGAAGAGGCTCCTCAAGCCCGTTCCGGCTTTGGATCGCGCTGCATAAGGTCTTGAATCGCCCGCGTGGGGTCTTCGCCCTGGAAAAGAACCGCATAGACCTTGCGGCAGATCGGCATATCCACTTGGTACTTCTGAGCGAGGGCGTGCGCGGCTTCGGCATTGCGCACGCCCTCGGCGATCATGTGGCTGCCGCCCATGGCTTCTTCGGCGCTCATGCCCTTGGCGATGGCCATGCCCACGCGGCGGTTGCGGCTATGCCCGCTCGCGCAAGTGACGATGAGATCGCCCATGCCGCTAAGGCCTGCGAAGGTCAACGGGTCCGCACCCATCGCATGCCCCAATCGGCTGATTTCGGCCAGGCCACGCGTAATCAGCGCAGCCTTCGCATTGTCCCCCAGCCCAAGGCCATCACTGACCCCGGCCGCGATGGCAATGACATTCTTGAGCGCCCCGCCCAATTCGACCCCAATAACGTCGGTCGAGGTGTAGACGCGAAAGGAGGCGCTGGTAAAGGCCTGTTGGACCGCTACGGCGGCTGTTTCGTCAGCGCAGGCCGCGACCACGCTGGCCGGCAAATCGCGCGCCAGCTCCTCCGCGTGGCTCGGGCCGCTGAGCGCCACGACCGGACAGGATTGGAATTCTGCGACGATGTCGCTCATGCATTTCAGCGACTTGCGCTCGATGCCCTTCGCCACCGTGACGGCCGCGACCGTCGCCTTCGCATGCACCGTCTCGCAGGCTTGGCGCATCACGTGCGATGGTACGGCGTAGAGAACGCCCTCGTATTCCGGCTCAGGCGTCTTAGTCACCTGCACCGATTCAGGAAGCTTCATGCCCGGCAGATAGTACGGACTCTCCCGCGTATCCCGGAGGTGGGCGGGCCCGTCTTCCTCCCGGCAGGCCACCGTCACCGCTCGGCCGTTATTCGCCAAGAGCCGCGCCAACGCCAGCCCCATGCTGCCGCCGCCTATGATGAGAATGGAATTGAGTGTAGAAGGATCGATTGCCAATGCGCGGCTCATTCTTGGAGTGCGGACAGTATATCTTCCTCCGCGGCCCTCTGCGCTACCTCTGCGAACTCTGCGTTGAGTTCTTCCGCTTCTTACTCCGCCTTGGGCGGCAGCTTCACCTCGAGGTGCAATTCTTTCAGTTGTTTTTTGGTCACTGTGCCTGGCGCGCCCATCATGAGGTCTTGCGCTTTCTGGTTCAGCGGGAAGGCGATCACCTCGCGGATGTTCGGCTCATCGGCGAGCAGCATCACGATACGGTCGAATCCCGGCGCGATGCCGCCGTGAGGCGGGGCGCCATGATGAAAGGCGTTCCACAGTGCGGGAAACTTCTCTTCTACGATGTCGGCGCTATACCCGGCAATTT
>CAZLBS010000240.1:3537-5321 GCA_964557505.1 uncultured Nitrospiraceae bacterium
GGCAATTTCGAAGGCCTTCTTCATAATGTCGGGCCGGTGATTACGAATGGCGCCGGACGACAACTCAACGCCATTGCACACCACGTCATACTGAAACGCGAGCACATCGAGCGGGTCCTTGGATTCCAGCGCTTCCAGTCCGCCTTGCGGCATGCTGAAGGGATTGTGGCTGAAGTCTATCTTCTTCTCTTCCTCGTTGTACTCGTACATCGGGAAATCGACCACCCAGCAAAAGGCCGCCAGTTGCGGGTCAATCAAGCCTAGCGCATTGCCGAGATAGACGCGCACCTTGCCGAGCAGTTCATTCGTTTCGAGCCGGCCGCCCGCGCCGAAAAACAGCGCATCGCCGTCGCGCGCGTCCGTCCGCTCGATGAGCGCCTCGCGTTCCGCTTCGCTCAAGAACTTGACGATGGGACCCTTCATGCCGCCATCGCGCAGGGCGATCCAAGCCAGGCCCTTGGCGCCTTCGCCCTTCGCATAGCTCTCGGCGTCGTCGAAAAACTTGCGCGACTCCTTGGCCACGCCCTCCGCCCGAATCACCTTTACCGCGCCGCCGCCTTTGACAGCCTGCGCGAACACCTTCAATTCGCACGCCGCGAAGATGTCGGTCGCGTCGATCATCTCCAGTCCGAAACGAATGTCCGGCTTGTCGCTGCCGTATTTCTCGATCGCCTCCCGGTATGGAATGCGCGGGAAGGGCTCCGCCAGAATGCGCTTGGTCGACAGCTCCTTGAACAACCGCACCATCAGCATTTCGATTTCATGAAACAGGTCGTCCTGCTCGATGAAGGCCATCTCGATATCGATCTGGTAGAACTCGCCTGGGCTGCGGTCCGCGCGCGAATCTTCATCGCGAAAGCACGGCGCGATCTGAAAGTACTTGTCGAAGCCCGAGCACATGAGCAACTGCTTGAACTGCTGCGGCGCCTGCGGCAGCGCGTAGAAATGGCCCGGATATAGACGGCTTGGCACCAGGTAATCGCGCGCGCCCTCCGGCGATGAACTCGTCAGGATGGGCGTGTGCATCTCGAGGAAGCCGCGCTCGGTCAACTGCGCCCGCACCAGTTGCGCGGCCCTGCTGCGCAGGATGATGTTGTCTTTGAGCCGGTCCTTGCGCAGGTCGAGAAAGCGGTACTTCAAGCGCGTCTCTTCCGGATAGTCCAGCTCCTGATTCACCGGAAAAGGCAACTGCTCGCAGCTCGACTCGAGGTGAAACGCCTCGGCGTGCACCTCGATCTCGCCCGTCGGAAGGTTTGGATTGATCGTGTCTGGCGTGCGCGCCACAACGTGCCCGGTAATCGTAATCACCGACTCGTTCTTCGCCGCCTCGGCATTCGCGAAAAAGGGCTTATCCGGGTTGATGACCACCTGCGTCAGGCCGAAAAAATCACGCATGTCGATGAAAATTACGCCGCCGTGGTCGCGCTTGCGGTGGATGAAGCCCGAGAGGCGCACCTCCTCCCCCACGTTCCCCGCACGCAGCGCCCCGCAATTCGCCGTCCGAAATGGATGCATCAACCCAACTCCCGCGATACCGTCGCGCACCAAGTAGATAAGCCCCGGAAAATGCGCGCAATCCGCGCACAGAGATAGCTTGAAAGCATACCCCCCGGGCACAAGAAGGGGCAAGCCAAGAAGGACAGAATGGCGCCGGAACCGCTGATCGACGCACATTGGTTGCCTGTTTTCTAGAAGCAGCTTTCCTCGACAGCTTTCCTTCGAGTTGATTGCTTTGTATCTGGACGAGGCCACCGGCTGTTGGTGTGCTGGGCACGCATCGTTGC
>CAZLBS010000240.1:5331-6194 GCA_964557505.1 uncultured Nitrospiraceae bacterium
CCAAGCTCTACTCATGGAATGTAAACGGCTTTCGGGCCATTCTCGGCAAAGGCTTTACGGAATGGCTGATGGAGGCGAAGCCGGATGTCCTGTGCTTGCAGGAGACCAAGGCCGCCGATGAGGATGTCCCGCTGGATGCGCGAGCGCTGGATGGCTATGAGTGCCAATTCCAGCCGGCAAAGAAGAAAGGCTACAGCGGCGTCGGGGTCTATTACAAAAAGCGGCGCAAGCCGAAGTCGATCGCGCCGATGGGCATCGAAGCCTTCGACGATGAAGGACGCGTGCAACAAATTGAATATGACGACTATGTGATTCTCAATTGCTACTGGCCGAACAGCCAGCCGGAGCGAAAGCGCCTGCAGTACAAGCTCGAATTCGGCGAGGCGCTATGGCACCGCTGCGACGAAATCGTCAAGGGCGGCAAAGGGGTGATTGTCTGCGGCGACGGCAACATCGCGCATACTGAGAAGGACATCGCCCGGCCAAAGCAAAATGAAAACAACCCCGGCTACTACATCGAGGAACGCGAGTTCATGACGCGTTTTCTGAACGCGGGCTATGTGGACGCTTTCCGGGCGCTGCATCCTGACGCGGCCGATGCGTATTCGTGGTGGTCCTACCGCGCCAATGCCCGCGAGAAGAACATCGGCTGGCGCCTGGATTATCATATTGTCAACGAGGGCTTGATGCCGCGGGTCAAGAAGGCGCGCATCCATCAAGATGTCATGGGCTCGGACCACTGCCCCGTATCGCTCGAAATCACGTAACCATTAGGGAGCCGCCTCACCATGAAATCACGCGTTACCACAGGCCACGGCGATGGCGGCGAAAGCGAGGCGCTCAGCGGCGAGACCCTCTCGAAA
>CAZLBS010000241.1:0-580 GCA_964557505.1 uncultured Nitrospiraceae bacterium
GCAGTCGACGACGTAGATGATGCCGTCTGGTCCGACGCGCAGGCCGCGCGGGCGTTCGTTGAATGCGTGGAGAACCAAGAAGCACTGCGGGGCGAACTCTCCCGGCACGGGCTTGCCGCCTTTATTGGGGATGGGAGCATTTTGCCGCGCGCATCGGGAGCGGCTGACGCACCCATAAAGGCAGATGCCGCGAGGCCCTTTGCGAGTCCGGCGCCGTTGCGCGTCACATTGCCGCTCAAGAATGCACGCAATGGCGCGGGCAGCATCAGCGGCATGGGCATTCCGTGCGGGGTGACGCTCATCGTGGGCGGCGGATATCACGGCAAATCGACGGTGCTCGATGCCATCGAACGTTGCGTCTACGCGCACATTCCGGGCGACGGCCGCGAGCATGCCGTGACAGATGCCGCTGCCGTGAAGATTCGCGCAGAGGATGGGCGGCGTGTGGCCAATGTCGACATTAGCCCGTACATTTCAAACCTGCCCCAAGGCCGCGGTACTGCCAGTTTTTCCACGGAGGATGCTAGCGGCAGCACCAGTCAAGCGGCGAACATCGCCGAAGCGCTCGAGGCCGGAGCGC
>CAZLBS010000241.1:590-6189 GCA_964557505.1 uncultured Nitrospiraceae bacterium
TGTGCTCCTGCTCGACGAAGATACCTGCGCGGCCAACTTCATGATGCGCGACGCGCGCATGCAACGCCTGGTGGCGAAGGAGCATGAGCCCATCACTCCCTTCCTCGAGCACGTGCGTGAATTGCATGAAGCGCATGGCGTATCCACCATCCTCGTCATGGGCGGCTGCGGCGGCTATTTTGAGGCGGCGGACACCGTCATCATGATGCGCGAGTTCGAGCCGTATGAGGTAACCGCAGAAGCGAAAACAGTCGCGGAAGCATTCGGCGCCGAGCGGGCGCATGAACGCCCTGAAGTCCTCCGGCAGCCGCCCGCCCGCATCCCCCAGCCGGAAAGCCTCGATCCTTCGAAAGGCAAGCGTGATGTCAAGATCGCAGTGCGCGGCCGCGACGAGATTCAATTCGGCGCCCATGCCATCGACTTGCGGGGCGTCGAGCAATTGGTGGATACAAGCCAGACAGCAGCGGCAGGCTATGCCTTGCACGTTGCTGCTGAGCGTTTCATGAAGGACGGCGCGACGCTGAGCGAGGTGCTCGATGCCCTGGAAGCCATGTTCGATGCGGAGGGGCTGGACGTGCTCAGGCCCGCGGGCATGCGAGGCGGGCACCCTGGCAATTTCGCACGGCCGCGGCGCTTCGAGATTGCCGCCGCCATCAACCGGCTGCGCACGGTTCGCATGCGGCAGGCCGCGCCGGAACATGCCGCACCGTGAAGCGCCTCTTTGTCTATGACGGCGAATGCACCTATGCGCGCGCATGGGCCGCCGATTGGGAGTTCTTGACGGGCTCCGCCGTCGAGTACTGTCCCTATCACGAAGCCGAGACCCGCTTCCCGAATCTCAGTTGGGATCTGCCGCGTGAAGACATTTCCACGCCCTGGCATTTCATCGATGAGCACGGAGAAGCGTATGAGGGCGCGGAGGCCGTGTTTCAGGCCTTGCGCCATGCCCCCCGCCGCGCGTGGCTCTGCTGGCTGCACGAGCATGCCGCCCCCTTTCGAAACCTGACCGGACGCGCGGCCGCCGCGCTTGCGTACCGGCGCGATGCTTTCGATGCGCTCTACCGCGTCCTTTCCGGGAAGCGCGAGGAGCCGGTCACGTACTACATATCTCAGTGGATTTTTCTGCGGCTGCTCGCGGTCGTTTGCATCTTTGCCTTCGGGTCCTTCTGGTGGCAAATGCCCGGCCTCATCGGCGAGAGCGGCATCATGCCCGCTGTGCAATGGCTCGAGCAGGCGGGCCCGCAGCTCGGAGATGCGAAGTGGCGGCAAGCGCCTACCCTGCTATGGCTTCACCAAGAGGACATTGCCATCCATGTGTTGTGCGGCGCGGGGATGGTGGCGGCAAGCCTGGTGCTGGTCGGCTTTATCCAGCCGGTTGCGCTGGCCGCCATATGGGCATGCTATCTCAGCCTGGTCATGGTGTCCGCGCCCTTTCTCAATTTCCAATGGGACAGCTTGCTCCTCGAGACGCTTCTGCTCGCCACGTTCTTCGTGCCATTGAATGTCCGGACCGGCCCGCATTCGCGCTTCGCCATTTCGCCTACTGTGCTCTTCTTGCTCAAGTGGCTGCTGTTTCGCCTCATGTTTTCATCGGGGTATGTGAAGCTCGAGGATACGACCTGGACCGATTGGGACGCCCTGAAAGTCCATTACGAAACGCAGCCCTTGCCGCATGTCCTGTCTTGGTTTGCCCATAATCTCCCCGAAGCGTTGCATGAATATTCAGTGGCCGCCATGTTTGTCATCGAGTTGGCCGCGCCCCTTCTCATCTTCGGGCCCCGCCGGGTGCGCGCCTGCGCGGGCGCGGCCATCATCGCGCTGCAACTGCTCATTTTCTTTACGGGCAACTACGGCTTCTTCAACGTGCTCGCCATCGCCCTGTGCGTCCTCTGTTTCGATGACGTGCATCTCAGCCAGCGGATGTCAGGCAGCGCGCGGCACAGCATCCCGCGGCCGCATGTCAGGCCGAAACCCCCGCTGCTGCGTCCCTTGGTCTCATTCATCGTGTTCGCCGCGCTTTTCCCAGCGGGCGCCTACTTCATGATTCGTACCCTTGATTACGAGCCGCCGATTCCCAATTGGAGCCGGGAGCACTACCTCGCGCATGTGGTTTCCTTTCGCGCCGTCAACACATATGGCCTCTTCGCCCGCATGACGACGAACCGGCCGGAACTCATCATTCAGGGCACGCGCGATGGTATTACCTGGGAAACCTATGAGTTTCGCTGGAAGCCGGGAGCCCCCGATCGGGCGCCGGGCTGGGCGCAGCCCCACATGCCCCGGCTCGACTGGCAGATGTGGTTTGCAGCACTTGGCACGCCGCAGCAAAACCCCTGGATGCGAAATTTCCTGGTTCGGCTGCAGCAAAACGCCCCGGCCGTGACAGCGCTGCTCAAAGTGAATCCGTTCCCGGATTTGCCGCCCCGGCAATTGCGGGTGCTCATCTACGACTACCGGTTCACGACCCCCGAAGAGCGCGAGAACACCGGTCATTGGTGGCGGCGGGACTTCGTCCGCTCGTACTACTGAGCCATGGCTTGCGCGCGGGCGTGCCGCTCGGCCCGGTACCCGTTGGCAATGTAGAGGGTCCAGAAGAGCGCCGTGACAGCGGCGAACAAGAAGCGTTCACTAATGGACCACTGGCTTTGCCGCACGAAGGACTCGATGAAGCCGGCGGCGATGAACATCGGGATGACGCCAAGAGCGATGTTGAGCCCTTCCCGGGCCGCGAGATATAGGCTTCGCCGCCGCGTGTAGGCCCCCGGCCGGAGGATGGCATAGCCGATCTTGAGGCCTGCCCCGCCGCACAGTACCGCGGCCCCCAATTCCGTAATGCCATGCGGCAGGATCCAGGCCATCCACTCGGTCAATACCGCTTGGTTGGCGTGTACGGCTGTGTAGGCCCCCAAGAAACCGCCCGTATACACCATCAAGAAGATGGTCGGAATGCCGGCGAGGATGCCCCCGGCGAAGGCGCGGAAGCCAACCTGGGTATTGTTCTGCAGGAGAAACGCCGCAAAGACGAGTTTTTCGCCGCTTCCTTCGTCTCTGCCCGCACGCATCACGTACGTCAATTGTTCCGCGCTGGCGCCTGGGGTCCGCAACTGCTCGCCCGGCATCACGAGCGCATAAGCCACGCTCGGATGAGCAAGGCTCGCGAAATATCCACCTAGCGTGCCAGCCAGAAACAGGGCAAGCGCAGCCAATTGAAACGTGCCGGTTCGGGCAATTGCACGCGCAAAGCCGATGCCGTAAAATCTGAGAACGGCCGCCAAAGGGCGGGGCGGTGGCGGCGCGTACACCAGGCTGTGGGCGCGTCCGACAAGGTTGTTGACTTCGTCAGCCAGCGCAGGATTCACCCCGCGCGCTCGAAGTTGAGCCAAATGAACGGTGCTCAGCCGGTAGAGTTCATCGAGGCGGCTAAGTTCGTCCGGCGTCATGCCGCGCACGCCTCGGCGCTGTGCCTTGCGAAGCAGTGTTTCAAGCTCGTCCCATTGCGTCCGCATCTGAGCGAGCACTTCCGTCGAGGTCATGGGCGCGGTCCCGTCTGTGTTCTGCCATGCGGCGCTGCTAAACCAAAATGTTACACCGATGTCATCACCGGGACAACGACGCAGCGGAAACTTAACTATGACGGCGTGCGAAAAATTGCCTTGATAGGGTGCCGTTTGACGGCATATCGCGTTATAATAGCGCGCTAGAGGACCGTTCAGCATGCCGCGCATGCGGGCGGTCCGGCAAGGCGGGCGCCTTACAACGGCGCGAGGGGGACTGCGATGGCGTCATGTGTTCAGGTCTGGCAGGGGGGCTCGGGCATGCGAAGGGGGTACAGTTGATGGAGACCAGTACATTGCAGCCCGAGGCTTCTTCATATGAGACCGTGAAGGAAACAGCGCGGCAGGTGCTTGTTGAAATGGGCAAGCGCCGCATTCCGCTCACGCCCGAAAACTATCACGTGTGGTTCTATTACGCGACCAAACGCAATCCGGAATTGGTAGCGGAGGTCGAGCGTATCGCGCAGAACGGCATGGCATTCAGCGACGCCGTCAACCGTGACATTTATGATCGGTACATCAGCCCCAAGGGCGTGCGGGAGCAAGTTCAGAAGGCGCAAGACGATACGCAGGATTTGCTCAAACAAATTCTTTCGGAGGTGATTCAGGCCAGTTCGTCAGCCGCCGAGTATGGTCACAAGTTCGCAGACTACTCCCAGCGCATTTCGAAGGCGCATGGCGTCCAAGAAATTCAGCAGGTCGTGAAATCGTTGCTGCACGATACGGCGCAACTGGCGGATACCAGCCATGGCCTCCAAGAGCGCTTGAAGGATGCGACGGCCGAGGCGCAGAAACTCAGGCGCAGCTTGACCGAAGCGAAGCGCGATGCCCTCGTCGATGAATTGACCCAGCTCAACAACCGCAAGGCGCTCAATGCCCAAATCGAAATGCTGGTGCAACGCTTCAACAAGTCGCAAATGCCCTTCACGGCGGTGATGATGGATGTCGATCACTTCAAGCGCTTCAACGACGTGCATGGACACGAAACTGGAGATGAGGTGCTGCGGACCCTTGGCGCCGTGATGAATCAGCACGTACAGGGGCCGGGGTTTCCCGCCCGGTATGGCGGCGAAGAATTCAGCATTTTGCTGCCGCACAAGAGTCTGGAAGAAGCGCGCCAAGTAGCCGAGCACTTGCGTCAAATGATCAGCGAACTCGAAATTGTGTCGCCGGTCACGCGTGAACGCATTGGCAATCTGACCGCGAGCTTTGGCATTGCCGCCATGGGCAAAGGGGACACGACGCTGACGCTCTTGAAGCGGGCCGACAAGGCGCTCTATCTCGCCAAGGAATCGGGCCGCAACAACGTCAAGACCGAGGTCGATTTCCCGAAAGACTGATGCCGGCTAGACCAGCCGGGCTTGGCTCGCGCCATTCGAAATGAGCAATTGAAAGGCGCCGCGCATGGCCGCCGCGGCTTCCGTTTGAAGCAGGGCCGAAGCCTCGGGCGCGCCGCCGCTCCCGTACATCATCGCGGCTCGCTCCCCTTGCATCAGCCGCGTGACCGCTTCCAACTGCTGCATCCGCATGGCCGTTTCCGGCTGATTCGATAGCGCGGCCTCCAAGGCAAAGGCGCGCGGGCCGTCGCTGGCGACCCGGATTGCGCCCCCCGCGCCAAGCTCCAGTGCCACGGTATCCTGAGGATTGACGCCCACATCGCGGAAGATTGTGCCGAGTTGCTGGTCCAATGCGGCAAGGAGTTCTTGCTGACGGGCATTGAGCGCTTCCATGTCGATCGCGCCCGTGCCGGCGGTCGCATCGAAACCTGCCGCCTGGACCAGGCTGGACATCCGCGAAAGCGCAACCGCATCCTGCTGGGCCGGTGTCGGCGCAACTTGCTGCCGAGAAAAGAGTTGGGTGAATGGCTGCAACAGATTGCCGGGCCGAATGCCCAACAACTGCATCGCACCGCCAATTGCCGCTACGTTAGCTGCCGTCAATTTAGCCACGAATGACATGATTTTTCCCCCCGCCTTGTCACCTTAGGTTTTATCTGTACCGTTGTTTCTTTTTTGTTTTTCATGTTCTTCCGTTAAGCTCTGGGC
>CAZLBS010000242.1:0-6160 GCA_964557505.1 uncultured Nitrospiraceae bacterium
CCAGTAGGCATCAGCTTTTATACCTTCCAAAGCTTGAGCTACACCATCGATGTGTATCGCGGGCAACGTGAGCCGGAACGTCACGCCGGGATCTTCGCGCTCTATGTGTCCTTCTTTCCCCAGCTGGTCGCGGGACCCATCGAGCGCAGCACCCGCCTCTTGCCGCAGTTTCGCGAGCGGCGCCGCTTCGACTTCGACCGCATGACGGCCGGGCTGCAATACATGATTTGGGGCTTCTTCATGAAGCTCGTCATCGCCGATCGCTTGGCGCCCTACGTCGATGAGGTTTACGGAAATGCCGCGCATTACGAAGGCATCACCTTCATCATTGCCACCTATCTCTTCGCCTTTCAGATCTACGCGGACTTCGCCGGCTACAGCTTCATCGCCATCGGCTGTGCGAAGGTGATGGGGTTTCAACTGATGGAAAACTTCCGCCGCCCCTTCTTCACGGATTCGGTTTCGAACTATTGGCGGGAGTGGCACATCTCGCTGCAGACCTGGTTTCGCGATTACGTCTACATCCCCCTCGGCGGCAGCCGGCACGGTCCATACCGTACCTACGCCAACATCTTCGCGGTGTTCGCCATCAGCGGCCTCTGGCATGGCGCGCATTGGAACATCGTGCTCTGGGGCTGCTTGCACGGCATCTACGTGGCCGCCGAGCAGTGGCTCGAGCCGCACCGTCAGCGCCTCGCGAAGCGCACCGGGTTCGCGAAATTTCCCCGTGCCTACGCGGTCTGGCGGGCGCTGATTCAATTTCATTTGGTCTGGCTCGGCTGGATCATGTTTCGAAGCACGTCCATGGAGCACGTCTTCACAGTGGTTCGGCAAATGGCGAGCGGCTTGTACACGGAAGACTATGTCTTTGTGCCCACAGGCGACGTGACCGCGTTTCTCCTGAACCTCATGTTCATCGCCGCCCTGAATCTCATTCAACTCTGGCAGGGCGACCGTGAAATGGGGGCCTTCTTCAGCGCCATGAATCCCTGGGTGCGCCGCGTCTTGTTTCTCGTCCTCTTCTGGTGCATCCTCGTATTCGGCGCTTTCGAGCAGCATTCATTCATCTATTTTCAGTTCTAGGGAGATGCCCCAGCATCCATGCCGTTCTCACGCGCAGCGTTGATTGTGTCGATTGGGCTGATCTGCGGCGGGGTACATGCCGGCGTTTCGCATTGGTACGCCGCGGCAGCAACGCCCGGCAGTTGGGCCCGGGTCACCGAGCAGCAGTATCAGCAGCGGTACGGGCAAGCAGAGCCGCGCCCGGTCATCGACTTGCTCATCATGGGCGATTCGCATGCCAAGTGCGGCATCGATCCGCGCCTGCTCGACGGCGCCTTCAACTTCGCCACATTGGGCGCCCTCTATCTGCACACCTACTCGCGGTTGAAACACTTGCTCGAGGATGAGCAGCAGGCGGTGACACGCCTGCTCATTCCGATGGATTCGCACAGCTTGGCGTGGCAGCGCAAGCGGCTGCACGAGGCGGACTACTGGGCGCAGTACTTCGATTACCCAAAGCTTGCATGGCGCTCTGGGAGGTGGGTGTATTGTGCGCGCGAATTTACGCGGCACCGGCTCACGCCGTATCTGGGCGCGGGAGACGACATGGCCGCCTATGCCCTCGGCTGGAACATCGCGTCGACGCCGTTTCCGGTGCATCGTGGCTTCATTCCGATGCCTTCCGATTGGTCGGCCTACTCGGACGGGCAGCGCCAGCGTCTGACGCGTACGCGCTGCGCTTTCTTGCACGACGGCTACGATCTAATCGACCCGGCGATGTTCGCCTATTACTTGGATGTCATGCGCTTGTGCGTCCGGCATGACGTCCAGCCCCTGCTGTGCGTCTTGCCGCTTACACGCGAAGCCTCGATTGAAATCGACGAACAGGTTTCCGGACGGCATGGCGGCGCCGGCTTCGAAGCGCTTGCGGATGCGTACCGGCAAGGCCTTCACATTGCTCCGCAAACAAGGCTATTCGACTTCCGGACGCTGCTCGAAGACCGCCCCGAGTTGTTCAATGACGCCGATCATCTGAATGCATCAGGGGCGCACATTTTCAGCGAGGTGCTCGAGAACGCGATTGCGGAACGCAATGGAAAGCACGAAGTTTCCGCGGATGCCTTGGACACTATCTGGAATGCTAAGTGAATAGACCGGTAGGCTGATGCCCGAAAGCGCATAGCATTCTTGGCAGCACAGGAAGTGAACACCATGAAGCGATTTTCTCAGGACATCCAGGGGGTGTTGGTTCTCGTGGGCGCCGCGGCATTCGCCGTTGGCTGCGCCACGACATCGGACCTGACGACGCCGAGGGCCCGTCCCGATGCCCGCATCCATTACCACGAGTTTCAGACAGCTCTGCCGGAAGATGCCGCAGCGAAGGTCGAGCGCCTTGCCGAGGCGCTCGAGGTCGACGAAGCGGCCACCCTGCTCATCACGGGGCATGCCTACGATTGGTATACCCGGGGCGCCAACTTCCGCACGGCCGAACGCCGCGCGGAAACGGCCAAAGCGGTCCTTGTCGAGAAGGGCATTGACCCGTCGCGCATTACGGCAGACAGCCGGGGCGACTCCGATCCGCGCATTCGATTGGATAACTTCGGGCGCCGCCTCAAACACAACCGGATCGAGCTATATGTGCGGAAGCCGGAGCCGGGCCCCTCAGAACAAAACGCCACGGAGCCGCGCAGCTAGGCTACCAACTCGCCGCGTTCGCTTCGCGCCGCGACAGCCGGTCGTAAACGATCCACGGGCTGTAGGCCACGCAGAAGAGCACGAAGGTCAGCGGGATGAGATTGAGCACATACCATGGCCACGTGCCCAAAAACTTGAACGGATTGTCACCGGGCGCAGGCGCGCAGATGAACAAAAAGTTCGTGCCCAGGCCAAGATTGATGAAGATGATGGCTGCAAAGTAAACCCCTGTGAAGGCGCTTGCTTTGAGAATGGAGACGGCCGTGGGCCGGAAGGCGTAGTTCGCGGTCATGTAAAACACGGGCAGCAGCATGCCCATGTGCGAAATGAAATAGGCGAAGAAGCCGGGATGGGGGAACGGCCATTGCACCGTGGGCGTGATGAAGGCCTGCAGCGCTCCGGCCAACGCCCAGAAATACATGATCTCGTAGAGGAAGCGGTTCCGCAGAATCAGCGCGGCCGCCAAAAAGTAGGTGCCCGAGCCGCAGAGGTGAAAGGGCAGCAATTCCACCCAGGTATACTCCGCCAGCGTCCAGTGCATGTAGCGCATCCACAAGTCATGCACCACGAAAAAAATGGCCATGCACACGCCAACAATGTGCCGTTGCTTGTCCGAGGCCCACAGCCATGGCAGGGCGCATGCCAGAAACATCGCCACTGCCGAGAAAAATATGGTGTACGTATGCAACGTGCCGAACTGAACAATCGCCGGCTCCGTCATCTCGCGTGCATTTTCCACCCGTGTTGTCCCTGCCCTTGCTTAATGCGATGGTTGCTAACTGTTCGTATTTAAACAAAAGCCGCGGGGCAAATGCTATCCCCCGCGGCGCGATTAACGAAAAACTAATGCCGCCCGTTCGCGGCTGTCCGAGGTGGCGATCAGGAATCTCCCGCGCGTGCCTTATGCAGGACCTCGGGGATCGGTTCACTGAAGACAGGCAAGGCAAAGCCGGCCTCATCGCGTACGTTGCAGTAGGGATTGAACCCGTGGCCATACCAGATGGTTCCATTGGCAGGATCTTGTTGGATGAAGAGCACGATGGTGGCGGCGTCGTCAGGATGCAGCTCTTGCCGGTAGCAAAGCGGAGCGCCAGTGTCGCTATACACTTGGAAGCCTGAGACGCGGCCATTTGCGGCAAGGGCTCCGTTGACGCCTTCGAAACGCAGATGCAACTGCCGGCCCCATGGCGTCGACTTGGCTTCCAGGCCGGCGAAACGCGGTCCGGTCTTGTACGCCTCCACCCCGTATACATCGGTCAGCGCGCGCTTCGCGAGGCGTTCGCCCAGTACCTTGAGCCCATCCGTGCCCACATGGATAGGGTCGTCAAGAGGCAGATCAACGGCGGCGACGAGGTGGACATCCTTCATCTCTCGGGCAATTTCATACTGCGCGTCCTGTACCTGGTCCCATGTGTCCGGACGGCGTGGGTTGTCCAGGTTGACGGGGCTGACGTAGCGGCCAATCTGAACCATGTAGAACGGGAGTTCCGGCTGTCCGAAATCCTCACGCACCGCCTCGATGAAGGCCATGAAGCGTTCTTTGTAAAGCGGGGCCGCATCTTCGTTGGCATCGGACTCGCCCTGATACCAGAGCATGCCGCGAATGGGACTGCCCAAAAGCTGGAAGCGCCGGTACATCGAGCCGTACAGCGAGCGGCCTCCTTTGCTGCGCTCGGAAGGCGACCAGCGCTCCATGCTCGTGCCGCCATGCGCATTCGCGATAAGGCCGATAGGGCGGCCAGTGGCCTCGCTTACCAAGGCCGCAAATGGCAGTCCAAGGCCAGCGCCTTTCGTCCAGCCGGTGGTATCCGCGCGAAAGCCTTCCTCCTGACGCTGCGCGCGCGGATTGTGCACGATGTCGCGCGATTCCGCGAGCAGATGAAGCGGCTCCTCGGCTGGGCGCCATTCATCGTTCATGGCAAAAAGCTTGACGCGAGGGTGGGGGGGAGCGGCGCCTTTGCTGTTGCCGACGCCCTGCATGTTGCTCTGGCCGGCCAACAGCCAAAGGTCTCCCACAAAAACATCCGAGACGGTATAGAGCGTTTCGGATGGCCCCCCGCGCAGGCGGATTCGGATGGTATAGGGGCCGCCCACCGGCAGATCCTCGATGGTGGCGGACCAACGGCGGTTGCGCACTTCGCCGGCTTGCGTCCATGTGCCAAGTGCATCGCCTGCCCCGACGCGGACCTCGACGGCGCCGTCTTCGCGGATCAAGGTCTTCCCCTCCATGGCGATATCCGCGGTGTCCGACGCATCTGCCTGATAGACGCGATGAGGCACGGGGCCAGTTTCCATGGTGAAGGCCGCGGCAGATGCAGCGGCAAGCCCGAGGAGGCTGCCGAGAATGCCCAGTCGAATGTTGCGAATCATCGTGTGGCTCCCCTGCTGTGAAGTTTGGCTAGTCGCCATACGTTTCCAGAATGTCGAGAATCTCCGTGACGGCATCTTGCAGGCCGATGAAGACGGCACGTGAAATGATGCTGTGGCCGATGTTCACTTCGTTGAGCCCTGGCAGGCTCGCCACTGCACGCAGATTGTAGATGTTCAGGCCATGGCCGGCATTGACCACGAGCCCCTGATTGATGCCTTCGCCCATGGCGCTCTTGAGGCGCTGCAGTTCCTGGAGTTGCCGGTCATAGGGTGCCAGCGCGTATTGCCCCGTATGCAGTTCAATGAAATCCGCACCCGCTTTCGCGCTCGCCAGGATCTGTTTTGAGTCGGGATCTATGAACATGCTGACTTGAATGCCATGGTCATGAAAGCGCGCGGCCGTTTCCTTGAGCCGCTGCAAATCGCCCGCCACATCGAGGCCCCCTTCCGTGGTCACCTCTTGCCGGTTCTCGGGCACGAGGCATACCGTATGAGGCTTGACCCGGCAGGCGATGTCGATGATTTCCGGGACCGCCGCGCATTCTAGATTCAGGCGAACTTGCAAGACTTGCGCGAGCAATTCCACATCGCGGTCCTGAATGTGGCGGCGGTCTTGCCGGAGGTGCACCGTAATCTGGTGCGCGCCGGCGATTTCACAGATTTTGGCCGCCGCGATCACGTCGGGTTCGGCGCCTTGGCGCGCTTGGCGCAGGGTGGCGACATGGTCAATGTTCACGCCCAGTTCTACCATCTTGCTGATTGCTCCGAAGAATGAGGGAAGGGGCGCGCATGCATCCGCCTGCTCGCGCTGGCGGCGGGGCGCCCGTTACACACTAGATGTCAATGCGCATGCGGCGCCGCGGCTAGCCCAGGGCCGCAATTTTCGCCGCGTACTTTTCGGTGAGGGCGTCCGCCTCGCGCTGGTCCTCATGTTGAATCATGACGCGCACGATCGGTTCGGTGCCGCTCGGGCGCATCGTGACCCGATGACCCCCCTCGAGCTCGAAGGACAGCACATCGCTCCTGGGCAGCTCGAGCGCCACCTCGGCGCCGTCCGCCGTCCGGCGGATCCCCGTGGTCAGGTCCGAGGAGG
>CAZLBS010000243.1:0-6158 GCA_964557505.1 uncultured Nitrospiraceae bacterium
TCTCCTCATGGATGACCCGGCTGGCGGTAACAGTCAGCAGCTTGACCTCCTCGAAGCGCAGCGCCCCTGCCAGCAAGTGGCCATGATATTCGGGGAACTCCGCGCCCTTCACGAAATCGAGGCCGCACGCGGCGATGCTGGGCTTCCAATACAGCGCGGGCTGCGCCATGCCTTCCGCCTTGACGATATCGGTCACCGGCGTGCCATTGTAATTGCGGCCATACGTAATGACCGGCCAGCCATAGTTGACCCCGGCCAGCAGCACGTTGACCTCGTCGCCGCCCATGGGGCCGTGTTCGGTGGACCAGAGCACATCCGTATCTGGATGAATGGCAAGGCCTTGCGGATTGCGGTTGCCGAACGTCCAGATGCTCTCATACGCGTCTTCCATGCCTACAAAAGGATTGTCCTCCGGGATGGCGCCGTCCCGGTGGATGCGGAAGGACTTCCCGTTCGGCAGGGTCACATCCTGCGCGTCGTCCTGGCGGTAGCGATCGCCGATCGCAAAATACAAATAGCCTTTCGAGTCGAACACGATGCGCGTGCCGTAGTGAATGCGGGTCGAGAGGTAGTGTTCCGGCTTGGCCTCCCAGACCACTTGCTGATTGGTCCAGGCGTTGCCCTCGAGCTTGCCGCGAACAACGCGCGTCATGGACACGGGCGGCCGATCGCCTCCGCGCGGGTGCTCGAGCGCGTGGCTGTAGGCCAGGTAAATCCATCCGTTGCCGCTGTACTCAGGATCAACCGCCACGTCCATCATGCCGCCTTGCCCTTCGTGCAGCACCTCGGGCGTCCCCTCGATGGGGGCCATCATTTCGCCGTTCTTGATCAGGCGCACCGGGCCGGGCCGCTCGGTGACGATGGCCGTGTCTTCATCAAGCCAATCAATGGCCCACGGAATGTCCAGGCCCTCAGCAATGACCTCGACCTTCATGTTGTAGTCCTGCGTCTGAAGCGTCTCCGGAATCTCCGGCTCTCCCGGGGCAGCGCGGTCTTCCGCCGCCAGGATGAAGTCAGTGAGGGCGCCGATTTCGGCATCGCTCAAGACGGTCTCATACGCCGGCATGCCCAGATGCGTGATGCCGTGCTTGATGTTGCGGCGGATATAGCCTGAGCTGTCGCCGAACTGCCAGATGCCGTCGATCATGCTTTGGGCATTGCCGCCCTCGAGATTCTCACCGTGACACTGAGCACAGTGCTGCATGTAAATGGCCTTGGCGTCGATGTCTTGCGCCGCCGCGATACACGCGGCCGTTGCCATCAGGATTCCCGCAAAAAATAGAGAAGTACGCATGTCGCCCTTTCGCTCCGGTCCTGTCAGATTTGATTGCGGGGGAGTAGTCCCCCGGTGCAGCGGAGTCTACACCAGCCCGTACGTGCGGTAAAGAACCGCGGCGCATCTAGACCTCTGCCGGGCTTGAAGGGGAGAGCCGCTAGATGCCGAGGAGTCCCCAGAAGTAGAACCACCATCCCCCGGCCGCCACGGGAACGGCCGTGAGCAGGAGGCCGGTCTTTTCGCCGGCGCGTGCTGCTGGGAGCGGCAGCGCGAGCAGGGCGGCCACGAGCAGGAGCGTGCCCAACGCGATGGCGAGCCAGGCAAGGACTTGCGCCGCCCGCATAAGCGGATACATCCCAAAAAGGATTTCGAGCGGCTGCTGCAGCGCAAGCGCGAGGCAAATGAAGGCGGCCACTACGGCGAGGCAGGCAAGGCTGCCGGCCCACTGGCCGATGGCGACGATGCCGGCATCGGGTCCCGTGCGGCCGCGGCGGCCGATGGCCAATAAGACTTTGGCGATGACTATAAATAGGCAGACAACGGCACTGCCCGCCGCGAAGGCGATCGTGGCGTTGGGCGTGGCATACCACGGCAAGCGTTCATAGTCGACCAGTGGCGCGTGTCCCAAGGCAGCGTATTCGATCTGGCCGTTATCGTCACGCAGAAAGGCGATGCCCTTGGCATTCTCGCCCGCATGGAAAATGCCTGGCTCGATTTCGTACAGCGTGGTCCCGGGCTCAAGGCCCCGTCCCGACGCGATGATTTCGCCCGGCTGCTCCGCGCGAATTTCCAGGCGGTCGATGAGGGCGTTCAGCTTGGTAATGTCATGATTCGCCCGGCGCGCCGAGCCATAGCTGCCCGCATACTCCGACGTGTCGCGCGCCTCGCTCGGCGCCGGGGTCAGCAGCTCGGCCGTGCTGGAAAGCTCGAGCAGCCGCACGATGACCCCGCGAGCCAACTCGGTGCTGTCCGCATGATTGAACGCCGCAAAGACGCCAAGCCCGTGTTCCGGCAGCAGCATCATGCTCGAATGATGAAGCGTCGAATCGCCGGTATGGCCAATCCCGATGAAGGGGCCAAGGGGCATCTGGAAGAAGCCATGCGCGATGCCCGCGAAAGCTTCATGATGACGGTGCTGCACGGTGAGCATCGTTTCGTAGGCCTCGCGGGAAAGCAAGGTATCGCCCGCAAGGATCTCACGCATGAAGAGCGCCATATCGCGCGCGGAGCTTTTCCCCGCTCCAGCGGCCCGCATCCGGAGATATTCCGCGCTGCCTTCTCGCGGCGGCAGTTTGCCGAAGTATCCCTGCGCTGTGTGCGGCTGGAAGCGCGCGGGGGTAGGCTGGCGCACCGTCGTGTATGCCATGCCGAGCGGCTCGAAGATATGTTGCTCGACATATGCTTCCCATGGCATGCCGCTGACCACGGCGACGGCATGCCCCGCGAGGGCAGTGCCGTAATTGCTATATGCGGCGATGCGCCCCGGCGGCATGGTGCGGGCAGGCTTTTGCCGCAGCAGAAGCGTCTCCATCGGAACCATGCTCTCTGCCGAGCGTGACCATAACCCAATGAGGACATCCTCGAGACCGGGCGTATGCGTCATCAAGTGGCGCATCGTGATCGGCTCGGCAAACGTGTCCGGCAGTTGCACCTTGCCCGTATAGGCATTGATATCCGTATCGAGGTTGAGCTTCCCTTGTTCGGCAAGCTGCATGACCGAGATCCATGTGAAGAGCTTGGTGATGCTGGCAAGGCGAAACATGGTGGTTTCGGCATCCGCCTCGCGTAACGGTTCGAGGCTGGCTTGGCCATAGGCCCTGAGGTAGGGGTCATATAGGGAAGCGGCCCCCGCATTGCCCGTCCATACAATAGCGATAGCGCCGCCGGGAATGCCCTGCTCACGCATGGCGCTCGCGACGTAACTGTCCAGGGGCCCCATGAGATCAGCCGGAAAAGGAAGGTTGACGGGAGCTTCTTGCGGCGTGCCGGTCGATGCCATAACAGCACAAGCCAGGGCTACGGCGATCTTCAGCATGGTAGAGTCCTCGGTGCGGGCGGGGCCCGGCCTTGCAGGCTTACACTGTAATCTTTATGATGAGGGCCGTCAACGGCGCGTTGCAGCAAGGCGCCCGTTCATTCCGGTGGGAGCTTAACTCCATGAACAGCAATGGCACAACAGCAGCGGCGGAAACGCAGGTTGAGCGGGAACGCCCCCGCCATTTTGCGAGCGACAACTATGCGGGCATTTGTCCGGAAGCTTGGCAGGCATTGGCCGAAGCGAACCACGGCCATGCCCCGGCATATGGCGATGATCCCTATACCGAACGTGCCAGCGATTTGTTGCGCGAGTTTTTCGAGATTGATTGCGAAGTCTTCTTTACGTTCAACGGGACGGCCGCCAATTCGCTGGCGCTGGCGTCGCTGTGCCGCAGCTACCACGGGGTGATTGCGCATCAGTCGTCGCATGTAGAAACGGACGAATGCGGGGCCCCGGAATTCTTCTCGAACGGCACCAAGATTCTGTTGGCCCCAGGCGAAGAGGGCAAGCTTGCGCCGGGCAGCATCCGGCACTTGGTGCACAAGCGGCAGGACATTCACTATCCAAAGCCTCGGGCCTTGAGCCTCTCGCAACCGACGGAACTGGGGACCGTGTACACCCCGGACGAACTGAAGGACATCTGGGCCGCGGCGCGGGACTGCGAACTGAACATCCACATGGATGGCGCCCGCTTCGCCAATGCCGTGGCATCGCTTGATTGCGCGCCCAAGGAAATCACCTGGCAAGCGGGGGTTGACGTGCTGTGCTTCGGCGGTACGAAACTGGGCATGCCGGTGGGCGACGCGGTGATCTTCTTCAATCACGACTTGGCGCGCGAGTTCGAATACCGCTGCAAGCAGGCGGGGCAACTCGCGTCGAAGATGCGTTTCTTGTCGGCCTCATGGGTAGGATTGCTTCAAGATGGGGCGATGCTGCGGCATGCCCGGCGCATGAACGCGCTGGCAGAGCGGCTCGCCGAACAGGTGCGCAACATCCCTGGGATACGCGTGATGTATCCGCGTCAGGCCAACTCGGTGTTCGTGGAAATGCCGCCGGCGGTCATGACGGCGCTGCGCGAGCGCGGGTGGCGGTTTTACAGCTTCATCGGCAGCGGCGGCGCGCGGCTCATGTGCGCGTGGGACACCGCCGAGGAAGACGTGGACGCCTTGACGCAAGACTTGGCGGAATTGGCAGGCGCTGGCAAGCCGGCGTAAGCGCTGGAAGGTGCAATCTATGGAGATGCGGGGCCGAGCCCTGGTAATGACGGATGGCCGGCTGGCGGCCACCAACGCAAAAACGGCGCATGGCCTGTTGCGCGGGAGCGGGCGCTTCGAGGTGGTCGGCATCATCGATGCCGCGCACGCCGGGCAAGATGCTGCCGATGTGGTGCCTCACGCGCCGCGGGGCGTGCAGGTGTTTGCCTCATTGGAAGAAGCCCTGCAGACCTGCACGGAGCCGCCCGGCTATCTGATCATTGGCATCGCGACGAAAGGCGGCACATTGCCCGGCCATCTTCGCGAGGTGGTGCTCGAGGGCGTGCGCCGGGGACTGCATGTCGTCAACGGGCTGCACGAGACCCTCGGGGATGATCCGCGCATTGCCGCTGCAGCGGCGTCGGCCGGGGCGGCCATTCACGACATTCGGAAGCCGCGCGCCTTCGCGGACCTGCACTTCTGGACGGGGCGCATCATGGAGGTGGGCTGCCCCATCATTGCCGTCCTCGGTCTCGACTGCGCGGCGGGCAAACGAACCACCGCCAAATTGCTGACCGAGGGATTGCGCGAGCGCGGCCTGCGCGCGGAGATGGTCTATACCGGCCAGACCGGATGGATGCAGGGTTTCGAGTTCGGCTTCATCTTCGATGCCACGCCAAACGATTTCGTCTGCGGCGAGTTGGAGCATGCCATCGTTTCTTGCTGGGAAGCACGCAAGCCGGATGTCATTTTTCTTGAGGGGCAGTCGGGGCTGCGCAATCCGTCGGGGCCCTGCGGTGCGGAATACTTGCTGGCGGGCCAAGCGCGGACCGTCATCTTGCAGCATGTCTGCGGCCGGGAATGCTACGTCGGCGCCGAGCATCTGGGCTTCCGCATTCCGAGCGTGGCAGATGAAATTGCGCTCATCCGCATGTACGGCGCTGAGACCGCCGCCGTCACGCTGAACACGCGGGACGTCTCCGCTGAGGAAGCTCGCCGCATTCAGGCATCGCTCGAGGCTGAGTGCGGCCTGCCCGTCGCCGATCCCTTCGTGACCATTGAACCTGTCCTCGACGCCGTGCAGGCCTGCCTCACCGCGTTTAAAAAGAAAGTGATGAACGCATGAAGATTCTCCGGGCGGAGGTGAACACAGTCAAAGTGCCGCTTAAGGCGCCCTTTACCATTTCCTATCACACGACCTACGAAGCGGACATGTTGCTGCTGCAGCTCGTGACGGACGGGGCGCACGTGGGAGTGGGCACGGCGGCGCCTTTCGAGCGGGTCACAGGCGAGACCTTCGATGCGAGCGAACATGCATTGCGCGGCACGTTGCCAGGCTGGATCGAGGGCCGCACGCTGGAGGATGCCGGCGCGCTGTCGGACGAGGCGGCCGCCTTGCTGAACGGCGTTCCCGCGGCGCGCGCCGCCATCGATATGGCCTTGCACGACCTCTGGGCGAAGCAGCACGGCAAGCCCCTGGTCGAGTTGCTGGGCCGCGTACATCACGAAATGCCGACATCCATGACCATGGGCATCCGCCCCCTCGACGAAAGCCTGGCCGAAGCCGCCGAATTCGTCGACATGGGCTTTCACATTCTGAAGGTGAAGGGCGGACAGGATCTCGACTATGACGTTGAATTGCTTTCGAAGT
>CAZLBS010000244.1:0-6134 GCA_964557505.1 uncultured Nitrospiraceae bacterium
GGCTTGCAATCGCTGCCATTGGGTCCGGCATGCATGGACGGCCTCGGCGTCTGAGGCCAATTCGGGGCCCTTATCCCCGGGCTCGATTCCCATGGCTTGGACGAGGCCGAGATATTCGCTTGCCATGTAAACCGGTTCGATGCGCCCGTTGACGCGGTGCGGCGCAACTGGGTCTGTCAGGAGCCAGCGTCTGCCGCCCCGGTCATATCCCACGGTACGCTTGGCGGCGATGCATTTGGCGAGCATGGCCGCGCGAAAGCTATGTGGAAAGATGACGGCGCATTCAGGGGCAGCAAAACGCTCCCGCGTGCGGATGGTCAGCATCGACGCCAGCGGCATCTTGGCTGGGAGCGCGACGAGGCGGTCGAACCAGGGAAGGCCTTCGAGGAGCGCGCAAACGCTTCCCCTGCCCAGGACCACAAATTCGTGGCCGGGAAAGTGGCCGCGCAGCGCACGCAAAGCGGGTGTCGCCATGACGGCGTCGCCCAGCCAATTGGGCAGAATAGCTGCGAGCACGGGTTTCGAAGGGGCTGGCATGCGCGCGCCGATCACAAGGGTTGACTCACGCGAGGCAGACGGCTATTCGGCCGGTGCGCGCCGTACACGCTCGCCCAACGCGCTCGTGAATGCTTCGTCGCCCAGGGTCTGGGTGAAGACGTCGCGGCGTTCACGCGTATAGCGCCGCAGGGCCGCCCCAATATCGAGAATGGCCCTGGCCAGCAGGAGGAAGAAATAGCCCAAGAGCAGGCTGGCAATGAAGACGAATTGGGCTGGGTCGTCTTGGGCGCCGCGAATCTGTGCGCCCAACAACAGGACGGGAATGGTCAAGATAATGAGATAGAAGCTCATCGGCATTTCGCGCCATTTGCGCCTGAACCCCGCGCGCAAATGCATGCCCAGGGTCTTTATTTCGGGAACGTGCGGTTCGTGCTGCATGCCGAAGGGTTCCTCTGTGGCGCCGCACTCCTGCTCTGCGTGCGCCCTGCCGACCATCACCGTACCATACTGGCCGTTGATTCGCACAGGCGCCGCCGCGCCGTCGCCCCGCCGCGGTAGCGGAATGCGCCGTCTATGGCCTACACTCCGGTTTGGCTTGGTGCAGCGCCATGGGCTTAAACGCGGCGGCAGGGAATGCTTTATTTGTGATGTTCACGGATACGGACGGTAAGGTGACCAGCGGCAAACAGCCATGCGGAAGCAGGCGCTGCCGCGCGGGGCATGTTGGGGCGGCCTCGTGAGGGAGGCCGGCGTTTCTGACGAGGCCCTGATGGGCCGGCTGCAGGCGGGCGATCGCGAAGCGCTCGCGGACCTGGTCGTGCGGTACCAGCAAGACATGTTCCGCTTTTGCCTGCATTACGTCAAAGATGTCGACAGGGCCAAGGAGCTGGCGCAAGAGACATTCATCCGCGTCTACGTCGCACGGGCGCGGTTTGATGTAGAGCGTAAATTCCGGCCGTGGTTGCTGTGCATTGCACGCAACTTGTGCCTGAACGATCTCAAGCGGAAAAAGACGGTCACGCTGGAATCGTTCGAGGAATACGCGGCAAGCATTAAAGACGAGGCCGCCGATCTGCACTTGCACAGCAATGCGGAGGGGCCGGCCGACCAGGCAATCGAGGGCGAGCGGTTCGCCGCGTTGCGGGCCATGCTCGCCGAGTTGGATGAGGAATCCCGCGAATTGGTGCGGTTGCGCTTCTTCGAGCAGCTGCCCGCGCGCGACATTGCCGAGGTGATGGGCAGCACCGAAGGCGCGATACGGACCCGGCTGCACCGCGTGTTGCGGCGCATGCGCGGGCAGTATGAGCAGATCCAAGAGGACTTGTAGCGGACAGGCCATGAACCCGCAACGCATTCCGATAGGGGCCGAGGCGCTGGTCGCCTGGCTTGAGGCAGCGGACCAGCCGGAGCAGGCGGAAGCGCTCCGGCACGGGCTGATTGCCGCGGGCGCGGCGCCTGAGGAACTCGAGGCGTGGCGGCGGATGTGGCATGACCTGCATGACATCGGCGCGGATTGGCGTCATGCCATGCCCTCCTGCGATGTGCAGGACGCCGTTATGGAGCGGGTGCGGGCTGGCCATCTGCCCGAGGATGAGCCTTCGCTGGATGCCCCGCAGGGGGGCGCTGCCGGCGACTGGGCCGACCTGTTTCAGGATATCCCCGGCGCGGACAATGAGGCTGCGTACATCGCGGAATTGGCGTCGGCCTCCCCCGAACATGCCCGAGAGCAAGAGCAGTTTGCCGCCATGGAGCGCGACTTGCGGGCCATGTGGGCCGCGCTTCACAAGCCCTTCGGCGCCGTCGATTTGCGTGACGCTGTGATGAACGCGATTAACGGCAACGGGCGTGATGGCAACAGCGCGCACGCGCGGCAAGGGCATGAGCCGACGGGCGCCGTGTCGTTTTCCGGGCGCCGTCAGGCCCGGCAGCAGCCGTTTCCTTGGGCATGGGCGGCCGCGGCCGCGCTCTTGATTGCCCTTGGAGTGGCGGGCTTCGCCGCGTTTGAACAGCAGAGCGAGCCGAATCGGATGGAAGCCCCCCTGGCCGCGGAGCCACCGCCGGCGCCCGAGCCGGAAACGGTTCCTGTCTCGCCGGATGAGGAAGTGCTGCCGCCGGCGCCCATGGGATGGGAACCCCTGCGCGAAGCCTTGCAAAAGCTTGCCGAAACGCGGGCCGAGCGGGAGCAGCCGCAACCGCGGCCGGCGGCGACGCAAGCGCCTTTGATTGCACCGGGCAGCATCGAGAATGTGTGGGATACGAGGCGCGCTGCCCTGACCGATGCCGATGCAAGCGCACGCTTGCGAGCCATGGCGACGCTGGCGCCGGAGAGCGCCCGGGACGTGCTGAAGCAGGACAATTTGCCGGCGAGGGTCTTGTTGGCCGCCGCCGAAGCCCTCCCCGCGGATGAGGGTTTCGAGGCGGTTTATGGCGTAACGGCGCGCGTTGAGGCGGGCGCGGAGGTGCGTCCTGCTACGACGCTCGCGCAAGCGCAGTTGGCGGAAAAGGCAGGCGCGCCCGAGCAGCCGGCCTTGCTGTACGACCTGGCCGAACAGGACCCCAACAACGCGCTGCCGCTCTATCTGTTGGCCATCGAGGAGTTGGATGCGGGCAATCTTCCCGGGGCGCTGTCGCTCTTGGAGGAAGCCGCCGGCCGTGAATACGTGACGGTCTACTCGACAGAGGGTGCGCAAGCCACGCGCGAGGCCCTGACCGCCGCCGGGATGGATGATGCCGTGGCGGCAAACGCGGCGGCCGCGAGTGCTGGACTCGAACAGTATGAGACCATCGTCGATGCGGGAACGGCGCTAATCGGGCATGCGGAGAACTTGTTGGAGGAGGGCCAGCAGGACCCCGCGCTGGAACTCTTCACGTCGGCTCAGCGCATGGGCGAGCAAATCGAGCGGGGCGCGGCCTTCAGTTGGGAGCAACTCGGCGGCATCGACGTTCAGCGCGACGCGATTGATGGACTGGAAGACATCTACGGCATGCAAGGCGATACGGAAAGCATGCAAGAACTGACCGAGGATGCCTTGGCCCTCCTGGAAGGGTTGGAGCGCCTGTCGTACTTCTTCGACGCGCTCGACCAGTTGCTGCTAAATCCGCCCCAGGACACGGATTATTGGATCGATGTTTCCGAGTTAATCCTTGAAAGCGGGGATTTAGCGTTATTTCCGCCCGCCGAACCCGTGCCGCCTGCGCAGGAAATCGTGCCCCAATAGGGCCTCAGGTGGCTGAAGAGACTTGATTTACACACGGGTGCGGCGTATAATCTGACAAAGACCGGAAGCCCGGTTAATGAGAACTGACCAAATGTCGGAAGGAGAAGGGAGGTGAAACACCTATGAAGCATGTGAAGACGCTGTCCGCGCAGAAGCCGGCCCAAGCTGACCAGTGGTCGTGGGCCCCGCTGAACGCCTATCTGCCCGCGTTCTTGCCGGGTAAGATTGGCCGCGACTTTACGGGGGCGGAATTGGTCTGGCTCCAGTCGCAAATCGACAACAAGCTGACCGACTAACCAAACAGTATTCGCGGAATGACCAGCTAGTGGTGCGGATGGGGATGCGGGCAGCTTTCGCCATGCTCCCCCCCGGCTTGGGGACCGCGCTCGTGCAACGACAACCTGCCTGCTTGCATGCTGGACAGCATGGAGCAGGTTACGCAAGGAAGGAAACGATGAAGCACCTGAACAAGGTATCGCAGGCTGCGCCGGCTAAGGCTGGTATTGTGGCCTCGATCAAGGACGCTTTCGATCAGTGGGCCGGTTTTGCCGCGCTCGTTTTCACGCAGGCGGACGGCCGTTCTGCGGACCCGTATGACGGGGACTTTGGAATTTACTAGACCCTAGGGGCTTGGTGCCGGCTGGCCGCATGCCAGCCGCTTCAAACATGAGGAGATTCCCTAAGATGTTGCCGAGTCAACTGTTTCAGGGACCGACGTTTCTGGGTTTCGGCCCAGGCTTCCTCGGCTTCGAGGAAATTGGTGATGTGGTCATTGGTCTGATCGGCCTGGCCGATATCATCTTCAGCTTCATCCTCGGCCTGCTTCCGGGCATTGGGCCGATGGGTGGCTCGCTGGGCTTGTTGCCGATGCCGCCGTTCTAGGCTGCTAAGCGTTCGTGGCGATTGAGCGCCATTGCGTTCAAACGCTGCCCCAGCTGGCTGTGTTCTTTCCGGCGATTGCGCTGTTGCGCGGTCGCCGTTTTCTTTTTGCGTGGCGATTGTCTTAGGGGACATCGCATGAGAAGGGTCGCTCCGGCGGCATAGCGGCGGGTATACTCTCTCACATGCCAAGCAAGCTTGAATTCGAACCGGAATTGTTGCGCCGCATCGCGCATGGTCCTTCCATCGCCCCGGTGGCAGTCCGCCGCAAGCGGGGACGGGTCGCCAGCATTGCGGTGCGCCTGGCGCTAGCGCTTGCACTGTTGGTGTCGCTCTCGGGCGGGGCCGTGGCGGCGTGGCGGCTCTGGGGGCCCGGCATCGGCGAGCGGCTTGCCGTGGCGGCGCATGAGGCGCACGCCATCCTGGCTGGCGCTGATGCGGCCCGGGCGCCGGCGGGGTTGCGGGAAGAGGCAGAGCGCATGCAAGCGCGGGCGCGCGCGGCTGGGCTGAGCTTCGGTACAGCTGAACTCGCCGCCTTCGGAGGCGCGACGGCGCGCGTGCGTGAGCCACGAACCCCTCCAGGCGGAGGGCTGCGCACTATGGTTGGCTATGTGTACTTCCGCGATGGACAGCATTTGCATGCGATCGAAATCGCCGGGCGCGAGGAGGAGGGGCCTGAGGGGCCCGCGTTCCGGCTGACGCATTTTTGGCAATTGGAAAGCTTGGGGAACGCGCCCCTTTCGGCGGCGGAGCGGCATGCCCGGGCAGCCTTTGAGCCGCTTCAAGCGGCCAGCGGCCAGCGCGTCGATGGCCAGCCGCGTGTCGAGCAGGCCGAGTTTCACTTCATTGAACTGGGCAATGGCTGAGGCGCGGCGGATATCAAGATGCGGCGAATGCGGGCCGCTGCCATTCTAGCGCCATGCGCGCGGCATCACGTGCGAAGGGGTCTGGGGGCATCCTTATGCTTAATATGAGACGTTTTATTGTACTGCTTGCCGCGGCCGGCGCCGCATGGGCTGAGGCCGCGGAGATTCACATCGTCTACACGAACGACGTGCATGACCATGTGTTGCCGGACTACGACGGCTCAGGCGGCTTGGCCTATATGGCAGGTCACATCAGGCAGGTGCGTCAGGAAAGCCCGGATATCCTCTTGTTGGATTCGGGCGATCTGCTCGAGAAGGGCGACCTGGTGGCGTACCGCGACAAGGGCCGCATCGTGTTCGAGGAGATGGGGCGCATGGGCTACGACGCCATTGCCCCGGGCAATCACGATGACGCCTATGGCGATGCGCATCTCGTAGAACTGGCGGGGCTCATGCCGGATACGGCGGTACTCGCCATCAACATGCTGCGGCCGGATGGGTCGCTGCTCTTTCCGGCCTCAAAGATTTTTGCCCGCGGCGGCATCGAAATCGGCGTCATCGGGGTCTTTCGCCCGCGCGACGAGTTGTCGCTCGACCTGGCGGCAACGGCTGAGGCGGTCGCCGCTGAAGCAACGCGGCTTGATGAAACCTGCGAACTGATTGTGGTGGTGGC
>CAZLBS010000245.1:0-6130 GCA_964557505.1 uncultured Nitrospiraceae bacterium
AGCACCCGAAGGCGTGCCGCGAGGTCATGAAAGGTCCAGCCCAAAACAGCGCCTCCGTCTTGCACCTGCCCCCCAAAGGGGATGCTCTCGGGATCGCTCCAACCCCAGAAGTAGTAGTCGATGTTGCGCTTGGTCGTCGCGCGGGGGCCGAAGCGCCACCGGTAGATGTCGTCCCCTTGCGAGGTGTCGCCCTCGACGATGCGCTCGCCGGCTATCCAACTCATGATGCGGCGGGCACGCTCGTCCGGCACGATGCCGTAATAGATGGCTTCGAGATTGAGAAAGGTGTAGCCGTAGTCCCAGGCCGTGCCGTCGACATCCACGCTGCATGCGTAGCGGCCGGCTTCGTCTTGCCAGAAGACCTCATTGAACCGTTGCTTGACGAACGCCGCGTGCGCATCGAGCCATGCCGGCTCGAAAGCGAGCACGCCCTTCGGCAGATTCCACTCGGGATGCGCGTCGATGGCGCGCTCGAGCGAGGCCATGCGCAACAATGCATCGTAAAAATAATATGTTGCGTACGCATCATGATGCCCAAAAGGCATGAGGTCCCAATAGTTTTGCCCAATGCCTTGGCCGTAGATGAGCCGGCGGCGCCCGCTATCGTCAATCTCGTGGCCGCTTCGCCCGTCATGGCCCACCCAGGCGCAGGTGATGACGCCGTGCTCCTCGGTTCCAAATTCGCGGATGGCATAGCGCAGTGCCTGGCGCATGCGGTTGATATTGGCGCGCAAGAAGGTCACGTCGCGCGTCCAACTGAAGTAATTCACGCAGCCTTGCACGAAGTTCGGATTGTTGATGGTATGCCTTGTATCGTAGGTCGTGAAGATCGCGCGCCAGTGCACCTCGCCGCCCCCGGCCTCGTTTCCGAGTCCGAGCCGCAATTCGGTGATGCGCCCCTGCCACTCCGGGTGCCGGTATACGGGAATGAGGCTTCGCGTAACGGCGTCCGCCGCGGGAGGGTCGAAGTACATGCGGTGGGCAAAGCTGCCGGGCTCATCGTCTTCGGCTGTCCAAGCCAGGTAAGGACGCGCACGTTCGAGTCCCGCGGCGCGCCACCGTACCTGCATCCATGGGGCCTGAAAGGGATCGATGTCCAGGTCCGTAATCGTGGCCGTGGCGCCCGCCTCCGTCAGGTTCAACTTCCAGCCGCCGTCCTCGGGCATCTCGACCGGTTCAATTCCCGCCAACTGCCAAGGCCCTTCTCCCATTGCCTGCACATGATGCCACTGCGCGGGAAGATTCGCCGGCGGTACAAAGTGCCAGCCCCAGCCTCGGCCTTGCTTCCAAAAAGGAAACGGCCATCCGAGCGGGTGCGCGATGCTGTCGTGCTGATGCGTATTGACATAGCCCTCGGCGTCGAACTCTCGGTTTGAAAGCGCTTGCGCCCACTGCGCCTGCATGGCCGCGCGGTAGCCGGCGGCCGCGGGCCATAGCGCCGGGCCGCTCAGCCAGTCGTCCCATAGGGTTGCCTTGGGGCCGGCATGAATGTAATGCCGCCAGAACAGGTGCCGGATGGGCTCGACGAGCCCTTCTTCTCCGGGCACTAGGAACTCCGGGAAAGTCGGCTCGATGGGAGGTGGATTGCCCCCGGGCTGCGCAAATGCTGTAGAAGCGCCGATGAGGGTCAACAGACTGAAGAGGCAAACCCGTGCCGCCATGATGCGAAGATTCTCCCCGGATGCTTGAGACAGCTGACGCTAAGCGTATGCAAAGCCAAGCAGCCCCACGCTGCCGGTCCCCCTAAGCTTAGGCATTCAAGATACAAAACGCCGCCCTTCTGCGAGAAGTCGCGAGAAGGGCGGCGCGGGCATCGATGAATTGGATGGGCAAGGCCCCGCCTTAGTAAGCGCCGTCCCCGCCATGCTCTTCGCCGCTATCGCCATGCACATCTTTGTGAATCGCATCGTGCGGCGCCTCGGACTGGCTGTGCTGCACCTGCTCGCTGAGCCGCGTGAGTTCCGGGCGCGTGATCCAATCGCTGGCTGCGATGGCGAATAAGAAGAGCACCCAAAGAAATCCCGAGGCCGCAAACACCTGCACCAACTTGCTGCTCCAGCGCACGTGCATGAAGTACAACAGGATCAGCATCATCTTGGCGATGGCGATGGTCAGCATGATGGCGACGTTGATCCACTCGGCGCCGGTGTTCCAGAAGGAGGCAGCCACCGTGAGGGCAAGCAACACCATCAAGGCAATCCAGACAATCACATAGGTTTTGACCGGCACAACGTGGCCATGTTCACTCATGGTGGAATTCGTCCTCTTTGATGATTGAGCCACGCAAGGCTAGTGACCGCCGGCTCCGTGGAAACGGTCGATAAGGTATAGCAAGGGAAATAGATAGACCCATACGATATCGACGAAGTGCCAGTAGAATCCGGTGAACTCAACTGGCAAGTAGTCGCCATTGATGAACTTGTGCGATCGCCATGCGGCGATAACAAGCCATGCCAATAGCCCAATGCCAATGACCATGTGCAGTGCGTGCACGCCGGTCATGATGAAGTACAGCACGAAAAAGATTTGGTGATTGGCGCCTTCGGTCATCCAGTATTGACCATCTTCCCAGCGGATCCCGGGAATCGTGGCGTTCACCCACTTTTCCCGATACTCGAAGTACTTCACGATGAGGAAGACGCTGCCGAGAATGATGGTGAAGATCAAATTGCGGATGAGCGCCTTGCGGTTGCCGATTTGTGCCGCGCGCGCGGAGAGCGCCATCGTCAAGCTGCTGCAGAGCAGCACCAGCGTATTCAAGAATCCAATCGTCAGATTCAGGTGGTTGCTCGACTCGATGAAGCCGACCATATAGAAGGAGCGGTAAATCAGATACGCTGCAAAAATGCCCCCGAAGAACATGACTTCCTGCGCGAGGAACAGCCACATGCCGAGCGTAGCGGATTCCCGCTGCTGCTCCATATCCTCGAAGTGATGCGCAAGATTGGGATCGTGATGCGCGTCGAATTCGTTATGCGTGATTGAGGACACCCGCCTCCTCCTCGATCTCCGGATCGTAGTTGTACGGCCGCTCCGTCACCACCGGCGTCTCATCGAAGTTGAAGGTCGTCGGCGGGGAAGCGGTCTTTTCCCATTCCAGCCCCTTGGCGCCCCATGGATTCGGCCCAGCATCGCGCCCAATGAAAAGCGAGGCAATCAGGCCAATAATGGCCAGCATGAAGCCCACGCCCAGCAAGCCTGCCCCGAGCGTCGACGCGAGGTTCCATATGAAGAGTTCGTCGGCGTATTCCCAGTAGCGCCGCGGCATGCCCAGGTAGCCGGCGATGAACTGCGGAAAGAACGTCGCGTTGAAGCCAAGGAAGACCAGCAGCGCGCTCAACACGCCGAATGTCTTGTTGTACATTTTGCCGGTCATCTTGGGCCACCAGAAATGAATGCCCGCGAGGAATGCCATCACCATGCCGCCCACCATCACGTAATGAAAGTGGGCCACCACGAAGTATGTGTCGTGGAAGTGCACGTCGGTACCCGGCGAGCCAAGGAAAAGCCCGGTCAGGCCGCCGATGGTAAAGAGCCCCAAAAAGCCCAGCGCATAGAGCATGGGCGTCGTGAGGTGGATGCGGCCCTTGTACATGGTGGCCGTCCAATTGAAGACCTTGACCGCCGAGGGGATGGCCACGAGGAAGGTCAGCACGGCGAACACCAGGCTGGTGTACATGGACTGGGAGCTGACAAACATGTGGTGGCCCCAAACGAGAAAGCCAAGAATCGCGATGGCCATGCTCGAGAAGGCGATGAACGGATAGCCAAAAATGTGCTTGCGGGAGAAGCAGGCAATGACCTCGCTAATGACTCCGAAGCCCGGCAGAATCATGATGTACACGGCAGGGTGCGAGTAAAACCAGAACAAGTGCTGAAAGAGCACCGGGTCGCCGCCGATCCGCGGATCGAACACGCCGACGCCCCAAACGCGCTCGATGGCCACGAGGAAGACCGTAATCGCGACGACGGGCGTACCCAGAATCATGATGAGCGACGTCGCATAGTGTGCCCAGATAAACAGCGGCAAGCGGAACCATGTCATGCCAGGAGCGCGCATCTTGTGAATCGTCACGATGAAATTCAAACCCGTAAGGATGGAACTGAAGCCGCTGACGAAGACCGTCATGGCTGCCAGGAACACCCACGAATTTGAGTAGACGCTCGAATACGGCGTGTAGAAGGTCCAGCCCGTGTCGATGCCGCCGAGGATGATCGCGGCGACGCCCATCAAGCCAGCGATGGCGTAGATGTAATAACTGGCGAGGTTGAGGCGTGGGAAGGCAAGATCCTTGGCGCCGATCATGATGGGCACGAGAAAGTTGCCCAGCACCGCGGGTATCGACGGGATCAAGAAGAAGAAGATCATGACCACGCCGTGCATCGTGAACAGCTTGTTGTAGGTGTCCGCATCCCAGATGTCGCCTTGCGGCGTGGCAAGCTCGAGGCGGATGCCCGTGGCGAATAAGCCGCCAACAATAAAGAACACCGTAATGCTGACAAGGTAGAGCAGCGCGATGCGCTTGTGGTCGACCGTCGTCAACCACGAGGTCACGGTCGTGCTGATATTGAGATAGTTCTTTTCCGGCTTCGCCACGGCTGGCGCTGCGGGATGGGTTACGCTGGCCGTGTTATTTTGACTCCGTAGCTTCGAGCGACTTCAGATAGCTGACGATGTTCATGAGATCATCTTCGGATACTTGGCCCTTAAAGGTGGGCATCAGGGGCGGATATCCCGCGACGAGCTTCTTTTGGGGATAGAGAATCGACTCGCGAATGTATTCTTCGTCCGCGACCACCGTGCTCCCATCCGTCAATTGCTGCTCGCGCCCGAATACGCCGGCGAGCAACGGGCCGCGGGATGAGGCGCCCTGCATATGGCACGTTTCGCAGCCGAGGCGGGCGAACAAGCGCTTGCCCGCTTCTTCCGGGGTGCCTGCGGCGGAAGCCAGCCGGACGTTTCCGGTCGTCAGCCATTTTTCATACTCGTCTTGTTCGAGCACGCGCACCCAGCCGCCCATCACGCTGTGCTCCGTGCCGCAGTATTCGGCGCAGAAGAGGCGGTATTCGCCGGTTCGCGTGGGCGTGAACCACTGGGTCGTGTAGCGGCCCGGCAACACATCGGTCTTCGCGCGGAATGCCGGTATAAAGAAGCTGTGAATCACGTCCTGCGACGTCATGATGAGCTTGACTGGCTGGTCCTTCGGAAGCGTCAGCATGTTCACTTCGCGGCGGCCATTCGGGTGCTTGGCCTTCCACATCCATTGCTTGCCGATGATCTGAATTTCCATCGCCCCCTGAGGAGCGCGGTGGAAATCGAAGAACAAGTAAGCCGACCAGACAAAGAACCCAAGCGCCATGAAGGTCGGAATGATCGTCCACGTCAATTCAAGCGCGATGTTTTCCTTGTTGGCGTCGCTGCGGTCCACCTTTTGACTGGCCCGGTAGCGCACCACGAAATAGATGACGGCCACCGAAATCAAGACCATAAAGAACAAGCTGACCAGCGTAAACGCCCAGATCAGGTAATCTACCTGGCGCGCCCAAACGGTCGCGGCTTCGGGAACGAGTCGGAAATACTCCCACATGGATGTATAGCTACCTCTTGCTATGTCCGCTGACTTATTGCTGTCAGCAAGACGCGCTCTGCGTCACGGCCGCACGCGGTGCGGCCAAAGATTGTAACGCGTTCAATGATTCATGGCAACGGTCTCTTGCGGCTCTCCCGCGCGCCGCTTCGTCCGTTCCCGGATTAGAAGTATCCCCACCAACACTGCGACTGCGATTGCCGTGACAATGCAGAGCAGATTCAAGACTTTCAGAATCGATAGGTTGTACTTGCCCGCGACCGGGTCGTAGTGCAAACACATAAGCAAGAGGGCGTCCGCGAGCGAGCCGATGCGGCCCTCTCCGGCATCCACCAGCGCCAGCCGGAAATCGTGCTCGGGATAGACGACGCCGTAGAAGTATTTCGATACGCGCCCGCCCGGGGTAATGATCATAACGCCGCTGGCATGGGCATATTGCTCGATGCTGGGGAGCCACTCGTAACGGAAGCCAACGGTCTCGGCCAATTGCGCGGTATTGTCTTCCGGGCTCACCAAGAAATGCCAGCCCTCGTCCGCACCTT
>CAZLBS010000246.1:0-6113 GCA_964557505.1 uncultured Nitrospiraceae bacterium
GCGAGCAGCGATGCGAACGCCTCGTCGTCCTCGCCGTACCAAGCCGCACGCTCGGCAAAGAAGTCGCGAGGCTGATAGTCCGGCCGCCATGCCGCCTTCGCGGCATAAAGGACCGGCTTCTCAACCGCGTCGATGCGCTGATGAGCCAGAAGAAATATGCCGGCGCCGGCCTCTTGAGCCGCCCGCATGCGCGTCTGAATTTCGGCGGCGCCAAGCGGCGGGCTGAAGGCCGAGGCTTCCAGCGACTGAACCCAGGCGGGCGCACGCAGGATGGGCCCGGCCGCGGCAGGCGCCTCAGCGCCCGGCTCGCCCATCGCCGCGATGGTCACATCTTCCGGCAGCATCGCGGCGAACGCGGGCCATTGCCGGCTGAACGCGCTTAGCCCGGAGCGGTCTATCCCGCAGACCCCCACTTGCAAGCCGGGACGAAGCGCCGCCATCGTCTGACGCGCATGGGCTGCAAACAGGGCGAGCCGGGCGGCTTCGGACTGTTGCGGATAGGTGGGCAGAACGGCGAGTGCATCCTTATTCGCCTCGATGTAGCCAGCAAGCAGGGAGCGGTGCTCCGCGCCCGGTTGAATCGTGAGCGGACCGCCGGGCAGCGCAGTCAGCCATAAGTGGTCCAGCAACGGATAACGTTCGGCCACGTGGCTCAACTGGGCGTCGAAGCGGTCTTGTCTTCCTGCGCCAAGCGGATCGCCTCGGACCTCGAGCAGCAGCGCCGTTTCGAGTCCGCGCGCAGCGGCATACGCCAGCGCTCTTGCAAACACGGATTGCGCCTCGCGGATGGCCTCTTCGCGGTCTTCGATGAACGCCGCACGTGCGCCGAAGGCCGGCATGTCGAAGTAGCGGTTTGTGCCCGCGAGATATTCCGTCGTGTCTAGTGTGGCTGGACGCTGCAAGCCGGCGTGCGTCGTGGGAAGCGGCCGCCCTCGAATGACGCGGCCATCGTATTCGAACGCGCCGAACGGGGTGTCGCGCGTGGCAAAGAAAGCCACGAGGTTGAATTGAAGCCGGGCGGCCGCATCGATGTACGCCCTATAGTCCTCGAACTCCCAGGAGTTCGGGCCAACGAGGCCCCGGTGCAAAGGCAACAGGCCGTGCCGGGCAAACTGTGCGGCGCCCTCAGCAGGTTCAATGGCATCTATCGCCGTATCCCAGGAGAACCCTTTTGGAGCGGGGGAAACTGGTGCGAGCGAAAAGGCGAACCCCATCTCTTCGAGCAGCGCATACGCGCCTTGTTGGGCAGCCGTGCCGTTGCCGCCCGCGGCCACAACAAGGCTGGGAAACGCTGCCGGGCGAAGGCGCCGCCATGAGGCGTCGCCGAGAATGCTGGCTCGTTCGGAGACCTCAATGCCAAGCGCGCCGAGGTGCTTGGTCTCGGCGATGAGCACGCCGTAAGCATCATCTGGAAGCTCGGCTACTTGCGCTACGGTTGCGCCGGCTTCACCCGCTTCCAGGAGCAGCGCGGCAATATCGGCGGCAGCATTCTTCAATTGGGCCGGCGCCGCCGTTGAAATGTAAACCGTGGGACTTGCCCATGCGTAGCACATGAAGCCCAGGTAAAGGATTGACGCAATGGCAGTCTGCCGGTTCAGCACGGCACGCTCCTTAGGTGTCCGGCGGCATGCGAGTTGGGCGGCACGTTACGAGACCGGCGCCGCTGCCGCCGCATGAGCTTGCGCGTAGGCAACGCCGTTTCGAATGATGGCTAAGCCCGCGCCTTCTTCGGGCAATGCCTCGCGCGTCCAACGCGGGTGATTGGTCTTGCGGACATACGCCTCCGGATGAGGCATGAGCCCAAAGACGCGCCCGGACGGATCGCAGATGCCGGCGATATCGTCGTCGCTGCCGTTGGGATTTATAGGGTAGACGCCCCGTGCAGGTTCGCCTTGCGCGCCAGCGTAGCGAAGCACCACTTGGCCCCCTGACGCAAGCTGCTCCCGCTGTTCGCTGCTGCCGCACAGGACCTTGCCCTCGCCATGCCGCACCGGCAGTTCGAAGTCATCCAAATCGGCGGTCCATATGCAGCGTGAAGCAGGATCTACCTTAAGGCGCACCCAGCGGTTCTCGAACCGGCCCGAGTCATTGTGCGTTACCGTCATGGTTTGACGCAGCGAATCGCCGCGGCCGGGCAGCAGGCCCATCTTGACGAGCACCTGAAAGCCGTTGCAGATGCCAAGAACCAGTTTGCCTTCAGCGGCAAAGCGGGTCAGGGGCCCGCCGAGCTTGTATTTGAGCCGGTTCGCAAGGATACGGCCCGAGGCGATGTCGTCGCCGAAGGAAAACCCTCCGGGCACCACGAAGATTTGCGCCGCATCGAGCAAGCTTGGCTCGCTTGCCAGGTCATTGAGATGCACACGGTGCGCGTGGGCCCCAGCGATGCGCAAGGCCTCAGCGGTCTCGACATCGCAATTGATGCCGAATCCTGTCAACACAATGGCCGCCGGTGCATTCATTCGAGCATTGCCTTCGTAACGTAGCAGATGGCTATTGCACGGCCTCGGCGAGGCGGTCTTTGCGCGCGACGCAGTAGCGGTGCGGGCAACCCTCGCACCAATTGTCGAACTCAGGAGCAGGCGCCTCCGGGTCCGTCACATAGCCGCGGAGGGTTTGCATTATCGGGCCATTCCAGATTTCTTCGAAGGACTGCTCGAGCAGATTGCCGACCTTATGCTTGTCGTCCCGCACGATGCAACAGGGGAATACGTCGCCATTTACATTGACCAGGACGGAGTCCCAAAGTTGCCGGCATTCCGTGTCGATTTCACCATCGGCAGCGCCGCGCGTACTGGTGTGGATCTGCCCGTTCCGGCTCTCTACCGCCTGTTGGGATTCCCACTCGTCACGAAGATGCTCGGGCACCCAGAAATTGTCATGAATCAACAACTCGGCCCCGACTTCCTCCGCTTGCTGCGCCGCCAAGTCTTGCTGCGATTCGTTGAACTTGTTGAGCAACATCTTGTATTGGACAATAGGCGTGGGCGAGCCCTGCTGCTGCTTGATTTCATTCAGACGCTTCATGTTTCCAAGGACGCGTTTCAAGTTGCCGCGCACGCGGTACTTCTCGTAGGTCTCCTGCGTTGCGCCATCGATGGAAACCCACAAGTGCGACAGTCCACTTTCCACCAGGCCGCGAAGAAAGGCATCGTCATAATCCTTCGCCGAGAAATTGGCGTTGATGAGCGTCTCGATGCCGCGGTCGGTGAAGAAACGGATGTAGTCGTTGATGTGCTTGTTGAGAAAGGGTTCGCCCCAATTGAACAGCAAAACCAATTTAAGGGCGTCGAGATTCAGCTTGCTGACAATTTCATTGAACGTCTCAGGCTGCAGAATGCCTTGTTCAATTTTGAGCGTGCCGGTGCCGGTCGGACAGAACGGGCAACGCAAGTTGCAGGACGAGCAGGGCTCGAGGTAAAGGATCGACGGATAGCTCTCGAGCACCGTCTTCTGTTCGCGCAACTCCTTTGTATTGAGCGACATCTCTTCGCGGACACCGGCCTGTTTCGCGCCAGACCATTGCCTGAATTTGGCCCGGAAGCGGGCCAGGCGATTCGGCCGCGATGCAAACCGGTATGCGCGGTACAAAATGTTCATGCCAATCAACGCTCCGCAGAATTGCTTCAATTGTTCAACATAACACGGCGAACTGGCTAACCTTTTCACGCGTGCAGCGCATCATACCATAGGATTCGGGGCAGTACACGCTGATATTCCCGCGGTCCGGGCGCGAGCCTCACTCGACCAGTTCCATACGGGCTTGAATGTCGAGGAACGACTCCAACGGTTCCGCGGCATTTCCGACAGCACCAGGGGAGAGGCTGCCGGCAGCCGAGCCGCCCTCCAAATGGTGCAGCAAAACGTCATACATCCCCAACATCTCTAACTGTTCTTTGAACCATTCGCCTGGCGCCAGGCGGAGCTTCCCGGAAGATGCTCCGTGCCTCCGCGCTGGCTTGCTCTTGCGGCACAGGAGGACCCTCAGTGGTACGCGCTCCCTTGGGCGCCATGTCGTCATTCGCCATGAACCACACGCCAAGCGCTATGCCGCCGAAGAAAAGGGCACGTCCGCCGAGCAGGATGGCAGCACGCATTTTCAGCATGTAGATTTGGGCGTCTGCTTTGTCGGCGGCAGCCCGCGCCTCATCGCCGTGCGGGCGGCGCCGCGGCGCAAGACCGCGTTCTTGGCTCATTGCTAACCCTTACCACCGTAATGGCGCTTGCCACGCCTCCTTTAACCCTTGGAGCGAATCCTGAAGCTTTATCTCTCCCGGCAGGCGCATGACGAGGTCTTCGGCTTCCGTCACCCGGCCTACGCGGTAGCATGGCTGCTTCGCCATGCCCGCTTCAAAATGCCCTGCGTTGTCTTGCTGGACCGTGACGACGAAACGGCTTTGCGACTCGCTGAAGAGCAACACGGCCGGATCGCTTACCTTGAGCGCCCGAAGGTCCGCATCGATTCCATGGCCACCCGCGAAGGCTGTTTCGGCGAGGGCCGCTCCAAGACCGCCGTCCGAGACATCATGGCACGATGCCACGAGACCGGACATCATGCAGGCATGCAGCGCCTCATACAGAGAGCGCGCCCGGCGGGTATCCACCGTCGGCACCGTGGCCCCGAGTTCGCCGCGAAGGGCGAGGAACTCGCTGCCGCCCATCTCATGCCCCGTCTCGCCCAGCACATACACAAGGTCGCCGGGCTGCTTGACGTCCATAGACACGCACTTGGTCACGTCTTCAATGATGGCCGCAGCGGTGATGAGTACCGTCGGCGGAATGGAGATCTTCGTCTCGCCGATCTTGTAGTCGTTCTTCATGCTGTCTTTGCCGCTGATGAGCGGAATGTCATAGGCGACACAGACATCGTACAGGGCCTGGCAGCATCGGACGAGCTGCGCCAGCTTGAACGGGCCGTCTGGCGTTTTCTCGCTCATGACGGGGTCGGGCCAGCAGAAGTTGTCCAATGCCGCGATGTGCCCGATGGAGCCGCCGACGGCAATGACGTTGCGCACGGCCTCATCAATGGCGCAAGCCATCATGTGATAGGTATCGATGTCGCTGTATTTAGGCGCGATGCCGCAGCCAATGGCGATGCCCCGGTTCGAGCCGGGGACGGGCGCAATCACCCCCGCGTTGCCCGGCCCGTCTTCGCGCGCGCCTTGGAATTGCTTGAGCACGCTCTGGCCTAGCACCTCATGGTCATACATGCGCACGAAGGCTTCCTTGCTGCAGACGTTGAGCGAGCCGAGCACCTGCTTGAGGGCGTCCTCGAGGGCTCCCGTCACCTCGATGTGTTCTTCCTGCAGTTCCGGCTCGGCCCACCGCGCCTCGAGTTCCATACGGGGCACGCCCTCATGCAGGAAGGACATGCGCAGCGACATGATGCGCTCGCCTTCAAAGAAGCATTCGAGCCGGCCGGAGTCCGTAAAGGCGCCAATGGCCGTCGCTTCGACTTCACGCCTACTGGCCAATTCAAGAAAGGCTTCGAGGCGCTCCTGCGGTACCGCCAGGGTCATCCGCTCTTGCGCCTCGGACAAAAAGATTTCCCATGGCGCGAGGCCGGCGTACTTGAGGGGAGCTTTATCGAGGTGTACCTCCGCGCCGCCTGGCTCCTTTGCCATCTCCCCCACGCTCGAACTCAAGCCCCCGGCGCCGTTGTCGGTAATGCATGAAAACAGGCCGAGATCGCGTGCCTCAAGGATGAAGTCGGCGAGCTTCTTCTGCGTGATGGCATCGCCTATCTGCACGGCGGTGGCGGGCGACCCCGCATGCAACTCCTCGGAACTGAAGGTCGCGCCGTGGATGCCGTCCTTTCCGATGCGCCCCCCTACCATGACGATGTGGTCGCCCGGGCGTGCCGCCTTTTCATGGCTCGGCTTGCCGGCCACCTCGCGCGGAATGAGGCCGCCTGTGCCGCAAAACACAAGCGGCTTGCCCAGGAAGCGTTCGTGAAAGACGATGGCGCCGTTTACATCGGGGATCCCGCTCTGGTTGCCGCCATCCTTGACGCCCGCATGCACCCCGCGCAGCACGCGCCGCGGATGCATCAGACGTTCGGGAATCGCGCCATCGAAATAGGGCGAGGCAAAACAGAACACGTCCGTGTTGAAGAT
>CAZLBS010000247.1:0-1202 GCA_964557505.1 uncultured Nitrospiraceae bacterium
TTGCCTCGTAGCGCCGATGGCTCCTGTGGCGGCGATGTGGGCGGGAGTGTTGCCGTTCATTCCGGGCGATATCGCCAAAGCGGCCGCGGCGTGGGGCGTGGCCCGCTGGACCCGGCCCGCACCGCGTGCAGAAGCTTCATAGAGGAGACTGGCGCCATGGCAAGCAGCGTAGGCAGCATGCCGATTCACGGGGCCGCAAGCCAGCGCCGCGAACACGGAATGACCTCCCGCGAAGTGACGGTGCGCAACGACGAAGACACGATTCTGAATTTCGTGCCGCCTTCGAAGAAGACCTTCGCGCGCATGTTGGCGCCCTTCAAGTTTTACTTTTCGCCCGTGGTGTCAGGGTTGGACCACATCAAGCCTGGGAAGCCCGTGCTCTTCGTGGGCAACCACACGCTGTACGGGGTGGCCGATTGGCCGCTTATCATCAATGAGATTTACCAGCAGCGGGAGGTGTTTGTGCGAAGCCTGGGCGATCGCATGCACTACCGCGTGCCCGTCTGGCGCGACTATGTGAGCTTGTTCGGGGTGGTCGAAGGGACCCGGGAAAATTGCTCGCTCCTCATGGAAAACCGCGATCACGTGATGGTGTATCCGGGCGGCGCCCGCGAAATCTGCAAGCGCAAGGACGAGAAATATACATTGACTTGGAAGAAGCGGACGGGCTTCGTGTCGATGGCTATCCAGTATGGCTACCCGATCATGCCGTTCGCGTCGGTTGGGCCTGAAGATGCTTGGGATATTTGGGTGGATGCCGACGATATCGAGAACAGCCCGATCTCGAATTTGCTCGACATCACCGGACTGAGCAAGGGGCTGCTTCGGGAGAATGACCTCATACCGCCGATCAGCCGCGGCCTCGGCCTCACCGCGATTCCGCGTCCGGAAAAGTTCTATTTCTCGTTTGGCAAGCCCATTGCGACGAAGCACTTCGATGGGCAGCACGATGACCCGGAATTGCTGATGGACCTGCGGGGGAAGGTGGCGTCCTCGATCAAACGGCAAATCAAGGCCTTGCAGCGCAAGCGCGCAAACGACACTGACGTCGGCTATGTGCGCTGGCTGCTTCAGAAGCTGTAGGGCGGAGGGCAGAACATGGCCCAGCTCAGTTTCTCGCGTCCGGCGGCCGACGTGTTTGTGCCGGACGGCGCGCCGCTCGAGGAAGCATTGCCGCGGACCACGCACTTCGGGATAGGCGC
>CAZLBS010000247.1:1212-6110 GCA_964557505.1 uncultured Nitrospiraceae bacterium
GGCGCCCATCAGGATGATTTGGAGATCATGGCGTGGCCGGGCATTTGCGGGGGAATGCGCGAACCCGAGAGTCATTTCACGGGGGTCATCGTCACGAATGGTGCGGGGTCGCCCCGCGCGGGCAAGTATGCCGGCATCTCGAACGATGAGATGGTGCGGCTCCGCCGCGAAGAACAGCGCAAAGCAGCGGAGTTGGGGGCCTATAATGCATGCGTCCAACTGAGTTTCACGTCAGACGAAGTAAAGATGGACGCACACCAGGCGGTTGCGGAGGAATTGCTTGCCCTGCTCAACATCGCCCAGCCGCGCATCGTGTACACCCACAATTTGGCCGACAGTCATGACACGCACGTGGCTGTGGCGCTGCGCACGATTGAGGCCTTGCGCCAGGCTTCATTTACGCCGGAGGCGGTCTATGGCTGCGAGGTATGGCGCGGGCTCGATTGGCTCCAGAGCGAACGGCGCGCCGCGCTAGACTGCGGCGAAGACCTCGACAAGCAGCGCGAGTTGCTGTCGGTGTTTGCCTCGCAGGTGGAGGGCGGCAAGCGGTACGACCTGGCGGCCATCGCGCGGCGCCAGGCAAATGCTACCTACGACCGCAGCCATTCCGTGGACGATGCACACGGCGTCATCTATGCCATGAATCTCCTGCCCCTGGTCCACGATGTGCATGCGGATCCGGCTGCCTATGCCGCCGAGTATGCCGAGACGCTTGCCCAGGAAATTCGCCAGCGGGTCTTGCGCTTTGGCCGCCGGGTCTCTTAAGTGCGCCGCATCCAACGCTAGCCGGGAGGGGAAGCCATGGCTGATCAGGTGCGCCTTAGTTTCGCGCTTGAAGACGAGTTGCTGGAACAATTCGAAGAGCTCGTCGAGCGCACGGGGTACGCCAACCGCTCGGAGTTCATCCGGGACTTGATTCGCGCGCGCCTCGTGGAGGAAGACTGGAAAGCCGGCGAAGAAGCGCTGGGCACCATCACCATGATTTACGATCATGAGCGGCGCAATCTAAGCCAAAAGCTGACGGCCGTTCAGCACCACCATCACGATGCGGTCTTGGCGACCACCCATGTGCATCTCGATGCCCACACCTGCGCTGAAATGATCATGGTGCGGGGCAAGGCCGGGATGATCGAAGAGATGGCGTCTTCGCTCCGGCAGCAGAAAGGCGTGTACCACGCCGCGCTGAGCATGTCGAGCACGGGCAAGCAACTTCGGTGAGGCGGACATGTGCCCGGGGAATTGAAGCATTGGGCGGGTGCCGGGCCTGGCCAGTGAGGGGCAGTACACTGGACAGGCGTCCATAGGAGGGGGCCAGGCCCGGCCTCCCGCGCTCATGTTTGCGCTGCCAGTCTTCCAATGAGCCACGCCGTCCCGGCGGAGTCAGGCAGTTCCTCCGCGGTCTGCTTGGGTGGCGATCTCGTTCCGCCCGAAACCGGAACGGCACGAGTGCTCGAGCCCTCCGGCGAATCCCTGCCGCGGCGCGCGGGGGCATAGGGGGGCTAGGCGTTCCCGCGCCTGAGTGCCGCGGCGGCGAACCGCCATCGGGCCCTGTCGGACTGTCGCGCCGGCCCAAGGCAATCGGCCCTGCGCCGGAGTGCCGGATTTCGCAGTGCGTACAATGCGAAATATGAGGTCATGAGGCAGGCCGCCAGGCGGCTGTTCCCGTCCCTCACCGGTCACTCACCTTCCCAAGAGGTATTCATCCTACGTTTATGCGCACCGTTCATTACAAGGACGGCGGCCGTGTTCCCCGCTGCTAGTGCCGCTAGACATGCTTTTCCGTGCTTGCTACACTTGACTGTACGGCTCACGCGGGGAGACCGCGGGGACATTGGTATGGACGAGCGTAAGGCAAACTACGAAAACTAAGGATTGCGACATGGACATGATGCGATGGGGGTTGGTCAGTGCATTGGCATTGACGTTGGTATTGGCGGTGGCGTGCGGCGGTCAGCAGCAAGAAGCGCCCGCTGAAGGCGCTGAGACCGAGGCCGCGGAAGAAGCCATGGATGAGACGATGGAAGAAGGCTCTCCCGGGGCCGAAGAGATGGCTGAAGAAGAGGAAATGAAGGAAGAGGGCTCGGCTCCTGCCGAAGATGCCGCCATGGAAGAAGACGCCATGGAAGAAGAGGGCAGCCCGGGCGTTGGCGATACGGGCGTCGAAGAAGCGATGGATGATGAAGGCTCGGCCGCGATGGACAAGGAAGAAGGGTCCGCGCCGGCCGAGGGCGATGACGCCGCCGCCGAAGATGCAACCGAGCCGACCGCGGACGCGGGCATGGATTTTTCCGTGCCCACGCCCGCGGGGCAGGAATGGAATGTGGATGAGTACAACCTGCGCTTCGGTCCGGTGACGGAAGTCGATGGGGGCATGGCAAAGGGCAAGGTGATGGCCAAAGGCGGCGCCATTCCTGAGTTCCTCACGGACGGGATGGAATTCACCTACACCATGACGGAAGACGGCGTCATCGAAATCAAGACGCCGCAAGGCAACTTCAACGGCGACTACTCTGACGGCGTGTTGACTCTTGAAGGCAACGCCGGCGAACAGGTGCAGTAGCCCCGAAGGACTCACGGGCAGACGCCCGATTCGCATGCGCATTCGCTGAACCGAACTGCATGCCGCCGCCGCGCTTCCTTCCCCTGGAAAGCGCGGCTTTGCTTTTTAGAGATGCATCGAGCGTCCCGCACAAGGACCTAAAGTTCTTCGCTCATGCGCCGATAATGTAAGCACAAGGCCGAGACAAGGAGGTCGAGGCGACAACGACATGGATGTCGGCACGCCCCCGAGACCGGGTGTCGCGTACGGCGGCTCACCAAAAGGTGTTCATCCCGCACCGAGCCAATGGACGCAAAAGGTCTTACCCTCTCTGAGCGCTATGTGCGGTATCCTGCCATAGCGTCTCTTTTTATTTATGCGGACAACTAATTCTTATACTCGATGGCTACAGCGATACGGAGACCTCCGGCGGTCTGTCAACGAAAGCTATTCTATGCCTTGCCACCGGGTGAGAATGCTGACGGCCATGTAGATGAGGGTTGTGGCCCAAATGCCCGCGCTGATGCCCGCGGCCCCGATCCAGAAGCGGGTCCAGAAGGGCCGGCGCATATGGCCTTCGGGAAGATAGCCGAGCATAAGGCCGCCGATGGCGCCGCCGATATGGGCGGCGTTGTTGGCTCCGATTAGAATGCCGAACAAGATGCCGTAAATGAGCCATTGAATGTAGATTTGGCGAATGGCGGACGGTCCGCCGCCCATGGGCCGGAAATACGAGATGCCGTAGCCGATGAGCCCGAACACGATCCCGGATGCACCCACCGTCAGGGCGTTGGCTTGGAGCACTTCGATGTACCAAAGATACGAGCCGAGGGCGGCGGTGATTTGCGTGAAGGTGACCAGCACGAGCATGCGGGCAAAGCCGCTGTGTTGTTCGATGGCCGGGCCGAGCTGGGAGAAGGCAAAGCCGTTGAAGCCGATGTGAATGATGCCAAAGTGCAGGAGGCCGAAGGCCATCATGCGCCACCACTCAGCATCTTGCAGGAGGAGCGAAGGCACCCAGGCCCCCATAATGATGAGGGTTTCGGAATTCGGATTCCAGATGAACGAGGCGCCGTCGCGCACCATGCCAAGGGGGAAGAAGAAGCCAATGACGGCGATGAAGCCGAAGGAGATTTGCGGGGAACCGGTGGGCTGCATGAATCCCAGCAAGCGCATCACCCGGTAGAGTCCGACGCTGGGCAGGCGCGCGCCGCATTCATGACAGGTCCGGTCGCCGGGCGCGTTGAAGGCCCCGCAACGCATGCATTTCTTGTTGGGGTTGTTGAGCCATTGAAGCGCGAGCGGGAGCTGCATGCCATCTTCGCGGATGCGCTCGCGGCGGCGCTCCATCTGGTAGAGCTTCCATTGCAGCCGCGTCGTATTCACGCCCAGTTTCTCGAGCAGATTCTTTATGCCTGGAGGGATTTCCACCGGAAGCGCCTTATCCGTTGCACCGCGGGTTTGTTCGAATCATTAGCATACGGCACGTTTTGCCTGGAGCGCACCTGCATGAAACGGCCGCGGCCGAACAGGTAGGATAGGGATGCGGCGCACCCCGCGCCATTGTTTTTCAGGTGCGGAGGGTTAGCGTAATTGGTAACGCACCGGTCTTGAAAACCGGCGCCTTCGGGCTTGTGGGTTCGAGTCCCTCACCCTCCGCCATACCGGCGTTGTTGAGCCTCACGCCGGCCATTGCTTCCGCAGCCAATCGATGGGCAAAGTGAACAGCCGCAAGTCATGCGCCTCATTGGGCCGGCCGGTTTCGGCGAAAATATGCAGCGCTCCCTTTGCGACGAGCCACTCGCTGTAGCGGAAGCATGCCATCCGTTCGCTGGGAGTGGGGCTCGCCAGCAGGGGCGCATCAGGCGTCAAGTCGCGCATGGTGTGGAGGTCATCGGTGAATGCCAAGCCGGTGGCAATATTGTAGACGGGCTCATGCCAAGTGGCGCGGCTGCCTTCATACGCGAAGAGCCAGCCGATGCCGACGTGCATCACGCTGGCCGGGCGGACGAAGAAATCGTGCCATCCGGTTAGGTCCATGATGCTTTGCTGCCTTGGCCCCGCGGGCTCCCACTGCTCCCCATCGCCGCTGACGAAGTGATAGATGCGCTCATGCCGCCGCAAATAGCCGATGACATAGGCGTGCCATTGGCCGTTGGCAAAGGTAATGACGGGGTCCTTATACCCATCGATCACAACCTCGCGCTCGAAAGCAGGGCGTTGCGGGCTGATCACGGCCCGGGCGGTGGCCGGGATAAAGGCGTCGGGACGTTTGGCATCGTCGAAGCGCAGGATGCTCCAGGGGCCATCGTGCCAGGCGGCGCAAGCGTAGAGCCGGAACGTGCCGGCCACAGGGTCG
>CAZLBS010000248.1:0-4806 GCA_964557505.1 uncultured Nitrospiraceae bacterium
CGAGCGCGCTCGGGCTGTTGTGCGTCTCGGCCTTCAGCGCGAAAAGATGCTCGCCGTCGAACTCGATCAGACCTGCGTTGTCGTCGAACACGCTGACCAGCCAGTCTACTTTCTGGGCGACTTTGTCCGTGGTCCCCTTGACATACGTCTTGAAGAGCCCGTCGATGGTTCTGCTGTGGCCGCGGTCATCCTCATAGCGGATTCTTGCAGCAAAGATCTTGTGCTTGCAGTGCTCCGACCAGGTTTGGGCAATGCATTCGATTTCGATATCGGTCGGCCGTTCGGGCAGACCCAGGCTCATGCGCTCGGCGGCGGCCTGTGGGTCCGCGTAATACGACTGAATCGCCTTCATTTCGTTGAGGTCGAGCGCTAGCATCATCTCGCGGCTCAGGGTCAACAAGGCTTGGTCATCAACAGCAAGGTCAATCTCGTGTACGCGCGGGTCGCTGGCACCGGCGACCAGGGGCAATCCGAGCCCCTCGAAGCCTTCGCCGTGCATGTCCTCCACACGGTAGATGTGCCAGCGCTCGATGAGGTCATTGGCAAGCAGGCCTTTCGCCACCCGCTTGCAGTCCATCTCGGCGACGCTGCCGAACAGCACGTATTGCCTCGCTCGAAAGACATGCTCTTCCGGCTCGAAAGCGCGGCCCAGAGTGTCTTGCATGCCTTCCCGGGCGCTCTTGCCCACATTGTCGGTGACGCCGGGCCGAAAGCCTACTTCAATGACGAATACGGGGGCCGCGCCATTAGTCTGCATGCCTGGGGCGATGCACGCGTCAACCGCCGAGTGCTGTGTGACCGGGTCGGTAAACAATTCGCTGCGGCAGCGCTCCAGTTCTTCCGCTGTGACCTCCGCCAGCACGGTGTAGACTTCGATAACGCGTACCGCGTCCACTTGCACGCCAAGGTCTTCGTCCATCTTCATGCGAACCGCTTCGCCAGCGGCATCGCGCAGCTCGGGACGTACCGCAACCTCGATACGATGGGTCGAAAGCGGCGGGGATACAGCCGTGTCGTCAGGCATAGCGCGGGGTTCCTTGATATCGCACGGCCCGTTCACCTTCCGCCACGACGCCGATGACGCAGGGATCTTCCCCGGTGTCTCGCAGCGCATCGGCCGCGCGCACAGCGTCGGCTTCGGACACGACGACCACGAAGCCCATGCCCATGTTGAACGTGCGCAGCATCTCTAGATCCTCGACCGGGCCCATTTCCTTGAAGAAGCTGAAGAGCGGCGGCACGGCCCAGGCCGTCAAATCGATTACGGCCTCGCAGTTGGAAGGCAGGATGCGCGGCAAATTGCCGGTCAGTCCCCCGCCGGTGATGTGCGCCATCCCTTTGACATCGACTTTTTCAATGGCATGCATGACGTGTTTCAGGTAGGGCCGGTGCGGCGCAAGGAGAGCGTCTTCGACGGTGCGGCCGACGCCCGGCAGGGTGTCCGTCAGGTTGAGCTTGGCCTTCTCAAAAACGATGCGGCGGGCGAGGCTGTAGCCATTGGTGTGCAGCCCATCGGACCAGAGCCCGAGCAAGACATCGCCGGGCGCAATGCGGGCGCCGTCGACGATGCCCGCCTTCTCGACCACGCCGACAATGGTCCCGACGAGATCGTAGTCGCCTTCGGCATACATCCCGGGCATTTCAGCGGTTTCGCCGCCAAGCAGCGCACAGCCTACGGCCTCGCAGGCGTTCGCAACCCCCTCGATAACAGTCGCCACCACGTTCGATTCGAGCACCCCGCAGCCAATGTAGTCCATAAAAAACAGCGGCTGAGCGCCCTGCACCAAGATATCATTGACGCAGTGATTGACCAGGTCGTGGCCTACCGTGTCATGCCGGTCGGCCATCGCTGCGACTTTAAGTTTCGTTCCGACGCCGTCGATGCTCGAGACCAGCACAGGTTCGCGCATGCCGCTGGGGACTTCAAACAAGCCGCCAAAGGCGCCGACATCCATCAACACGCCCGGGGTAAACGTCCGCCGGATCGCGGCCTTCGCCTGCGAAAGGGCCTCGTCCGCTGCATCAATATTTACGCCTGCATCGCGATAGCGCAGACTGTCTTCCGGTTCGCTCATAAACGGTGGCTATCATCCCCCCATGTCAAAAACAGCGCTTAGCAGACCTAGATTCTAGGGGGAATCCAGCGTCCGTTCCAAACCGGGCAACGCGGGAGCATGTGCACGGCGTACGATGGGGCGGTTTCAATCGTGCAGGCAGGGTAGACAGGATAGCCCGGTTGCATTTGCCAACGCAGAAGCCTATGTTGCGCGGGCACAGAGGGGGGGAATCGATATGAGACTACAATTGCCCGCACCGGTTTGCCATGTGATAACCGTGATGCTCGCGGCGTGCTGCCTTTCGCCGTGTAACGCAGCCGCCGAGGAAGGAGCGGTTCGCGGCGCCGCACGCGACCTGACCCTCGATGCCAAGTACATCATTTTGCCCGTCGAGAATGACGCCAGACCCCAACGTTTCACGCTCTCGATAGAGGGCGAGCAGGTCCGCGAATTCACGATGCCGCTGGCCTCGAGCGAACCGGACTGGTGGGCATTTATGCACACCGACGCTCTGCCCGGCGAGGAGGCTACCCTCCGCGCGGAGCGGCTCACCCGGGAGCAGCTCGAGTGGTTTTTCGCAATTCGCACCGACGACACCTATCCGGGCGAAGAGGACCTCTACAACGAATCCCTCCGCCCCCAACTGCACTTCTCCTCGAAACGCGGGTGGAACAACGACCCGAACGGCCTGGTCTATTTCGCGGGTGAATACCATCTTTTTTACCAGCACAATCCCTATGGCTGGTCCTGGGGCAACATGACCTGGGGTCACGCAGTGAGCACGGATCTCGTGCATTGGGAGGAACTAGGCGACGCCTTGCACCCCGGCCAATGGGGCGCCATGTTCTCGGGTTCTGCCGTCGTGGACTGGGAAAATACCACCGGGTTCCAGAAAGGAAGCGAACCGCCGCTGGTTGCCATTTACACCAACGCCGGCGGGACGAACCGCTGGTCGGAAGGCGAGCCGTTTACGCAGGGCATCGCATATAGCAACGACCGCGGCCGGACGTGGACCAAGTATCCAATGCCCGTGCAGGGCCATCTCAATACGGGCAACCGCGACCCGAAGGTCATCTGGTGGGAGGACACCCAAGAGTGGGTGATCGTGTTGTATCTGCGGGATGACCGCATGGCCTTCTTTCGCTCGAAAGACCTCAAGCGATGGGAGTTTCAAAGCGAGATGGATGCCTTCCATGAATGCCCGGAGCTATTCGAATTGCCCGTGCAGGGCGGGCAAGGCGAGACGAAATGGATTCTGTACGGGGCCGCGGGCGATTACTTCATCGGCGATTTCGACGGCAGCCACTACACGCCGGAAGGCGATGCCCAGCGCTTCCATTACGGCAATTGTTTTTACGCGTCACAGACGTTTAACGACATGCCCGAAGACGACCCCCGGCGCATCCAAATCGCGTGGGGGCAAAACGACGCCCCGGGCATGCCTTTCAACCAGATGATGACGTATCCGGTGACGCTCAGTTTGCACGCCACAGATGAGGGCTTGCGCATGTATGCCTATCCCGTAAAGGAAATCGAGAAGCTGTACGCCCGCCATCACGTGTGGGAGGATGTCGAGATTCGCGGCTACGGCAGCGAAGCACTCCGGGATGCTGAAGGCAAATTGTTCGACATCGAGGTTGAGATCGAACCGCGCACGGCCGAGAAAGTAGGGCTTATCGTACGGGGCGAGCGCATCACCTATGACGTGGCGGAAGAAGAACTGGTCTTCCGCAATGCTGGCACGATCAACAGCGCGCCGTTGGCGCTCGAGGATGGACACATCCGGCTGCGCTGCATCGTCGACCGCACGTCCATCGAGATCTTTGCAAACGGCGGGCGCATCTACATGCCCTGCCGGTTCCGCCCCGCCGAGGACGCCGAGGGGATCGCGCTATACGCCCGCGGCGGTACGGCCGCCGCCACCACGTTCCATGTGCGAGAGCTGACGTCCATTTGGGAGTGATCCGCCGCGCATGAACAACATGCCGCCCGGGCACACGCACCGGAGGCCGCTAGGTTGCGGCGGCCACGCGGGCCCGGTCGATGGAGACCAGCCACTCCAGTCCGTCGTCGAGGAGACTGAGGATCTTTTCCCCATCGGGCTCGATATCGGGATGATCGATGGGATACCACCGGATCTCCTTCGGCTCGCCCAGCGCTTCATAGAGCGCTTCACCTGCTGCGGGCGTCACGACGCTGTCGTTGGTCCCATTCTGCATGAGCACTGGCGTGCCAGCCGTACCGGCCGCATGCAGCACGGGGTCGGCCGGACCGATGAGGAATGAGCCGAGCATGGGCATGTATGGGCTGAGCCATCCGGGCAGCTCACGCTGCAGGCGCGGAGACGCGAGCAGGGTGTCCCAATCGCCGCCGCCGACGACCAGTGCCGCCGCCTTGAACCGCTTGTCGCGCGCCACTGCCACCGTGCCGGTAATCGCCCCATAACTCGCGCCAACGAGGTAGATGCGGTTTGCGTCCACGTCTGGGCGCGTCTCGAGATAATCCACCAGCCGCTGCGCGTCGTGCACGGTCTTCCAGGTACGCGCCCGCCAACCCACCAGCATGTTGACAAGGCCATCGCCCACTTTCCGCTCGCCGCGAATGTACTGATCGAAGCAAGCCACAGCGAATCCGGCTTCGTTGAATGGCGTGCTCACCGCGTTGACGAAGCGCTTGTCCTGGTGGCTGCCATGCAACAACACGCACACGGGAAACGGCCCCTCGCCCTCGGCGGGAAAGTTAATGAGCG
>CAZLBS010000248.1:4816-6104 GCA_964557505.1 uncultured Nitrospiraceae bacterium
GTGGGGACGGACTCACCGGGCCGCGCGTCGAACACCACTTTCTCCTGCCGAAAATTGCGCGGAACCTCCATATCGAAGACCGTAGCCATTTCCGACACCCTGCGCTGTTCCAGCAGCCGGGCGTTGAGCGGCACGCTCGGGTCATAGCCATCGTAAAAGGTGGCGTCGCCATAGGCTTTCACGCCGAAAAAACCGGCGGCCGCCAATACCAGCAGCGTAGGCACGCCCACCCCGGCCCAGCGCATCGCCCTGCTAAATCCTGCATGTCGCATGAAGTCGTCGCGGTCCTTCTCGCATCACAAGCATCTGCCCTAGAGCCCGCACATGCTACCATCCCCGAAGCGCCCGCGGCACGTCGAAAGTGGTGGCGTTGCCGACGCCGTTTTGATATCTTTCCGCGCATGAACACCGATACCCTTCGCGCCATCTTAGAGGCCGTATCGCAGGGCGAGACCACGCCCGGCGAGGCCATGGACAAGCTTAAGGCTTGGCCGTTCGAAGACGTCGGCTTTGCCAAGGTCGACCATCACCGTGTCCTCCGGCAGGGCATCCCCGAAGCCATTTTCGGGGCGGGCAAGACGCCCGAGCAGCTCGTCGAAATCAGCCGCCGCATCAAGGAGCAAGGCGTCAACGTCTTGGCGACACGCTGCACCGGCGCGGGCCTGCACGCCGTAAAGGCAGCCTTCCCTGAGGCGGTCATCAACGAGGCCGCACGCACGGCGACCATAACCCTCACCGAGCCCAAACGCCGTCCCGGGTACGTCGGGGTGGTGTGCGCGGGCACATCCGACATCGACGTGGCCGAGGAAGCCATCGTCACGCTCGAGAGCCAGGGCAGTGAAGGGCGGCGCATTTACGACGTCGGCGTCGCGGGCATCCACCGCTTGCTCGCCCAGCGCGAAGTACTGCAAGGAGCCGTCTGCCTCATCGTATGCGCGGGCATGGAAGGCGCGCTCCCGAGCGTGGTCGCGGGCCTCGTCGACATCCCAGTCATTGCCGTACCGACGAGCGTCGGCTATGGGGCCAACTTCGGCGGCGTCGCCGCGTTGCTCGCCATGCTCAATTCCTGCGGCACCGGCGTCAGCGTCTGCAACATCGACAACGGCTTCGGCGCCGCCATGCTCGCCGCCATGATCCACCGGCTGGCCTGCGGCGAGCACCGCGCGTCGCGAAGCGAACGGGAAGAACAGCGTCAGGAGGCTTAGCTGGGAAGCCCTTTCGTTGCGCAAAGAAGAGGCTTCCCTAACCCTTGCTGACAAAGCGGGTCTGCGCATTGGCGAAGCCGAGC
>CAZLBS010000249.1:0-6089 GCA_964557505.1 uncultured Nitrospiraceae bacterium
AAGGCTCATCCATCAACATGACGCGGGGCCGGGCGGCCAAGGCCCGTGCGACCCCCACCCGCTGACGCTGGCCGCCACTCAATTCCGCTGGCCGCCGCTTCGCATAGTCACCCGGGGAAAGCCCCACCAACTCCAGCACCTCGCGGACACGGCTTTCAATATCCGCACGCGCCCAACCCAACAGCCGCAGCACGGCCCCCGCATTGCGCTCCACCGTCCAATGCGGAAACAACCCGACGTTTTGAATCACATAGCCGATGCCCCTGCGCAGCGTCTGGGGCTCGAGAGCCCGCACGTCTTGACCATCGAAAAGCACATGTCCATCGGTCGGATCGATTAACCGGTTCATCATGCGCAACAGCGTTGTCTTGCCGCTGCCCGACTCGCCCAGAATGATGTGGAATTCGCCTTCAGGCACCGTCAAGCTCACTTCTCGTACGACGGGACCAGCTTCTTCTGAGAAGCTCTTCGAGACATGATCGAGGGTGATCATCTGGGGGGGCGGGCCTTCCTTGTTGCCGCATGCCACCGGACCTGCCGTATACTCGCGCGCGGGTCCGGCGCGTGCTTTCGCCAAACGATATCACGCGGCCTGCCACGGGCAAAAAGCAACGCAAGGCAGCGGGTTGCGCCTCTATGCCGAAAGCGTTGCCGCGGGGGACTGTATGGGGCTGGAGCTTCTTCTTTCCAATATTCTGAGCGCCCCGGTGCTATTCTTCGTGCTCGGCATGGTGTCCGTGGCGCTCCGCTCCGATCTCGACATCCCGCAACCCATCCCGAAAATTCTATCGCTCTATCTCTTGATGGCCATCGGTTTCAAGGGCGGCGTCGAATTGCGCCAAAGCGGCGTCGACGCCCTTGTCCTTATCGAGATGAGCACGGCCGTCGTTCTCGCGACCATCGTTCCGGTATACGCCTACTGGTGGTTGCGGCGCCGGCTCGACGCCGCCAACTCCGCCGCCATTGCCGCGACCTATGGCTCCATCAGCGCGGTAACTTTCATCACCGCCGCAACCTTTCTGACGGTGCAGGACATCCCCTATGGCGGACACATGATTGCGGCGATGGCTCTCATGGAATCGCCTGCCATCATCGTGGGCATCATCCTGCGGCGCCGCGAGGGGGGAAGCGCGGGCAAACCCCATGGCTGGAACGCCCTCCTAAGGGATGCCTTTTTCAATGGAAGCGTCGTGCTGCTTATCGGCAGCTTGCTCATTGGCATTCTCACGGGAGAGCGGGGCTACGAAGAATTGCACCCATTTATCGAAGGGGTCTTCAAGGGCGTCCTATGCCTCTTTCTGCTCGACATGGGGATCGTGGCGACGAAGCGCATTGGAGCCTTGCGCGAAGCCGACTGGCAACTCGCTGCATTCGCGATAGTGCTGCCACTCATCAACGCAGCGGCCGGCATTGCCGCCGTCGTACTGCTCGGAATGCCCATTGGCGACGGCTTGCTGCTCGTCGTGCTTGCCGCCAGCGGCAGCTACATCGCCGTGCCGGCGGCCATGCGCCTCGCGATTCCCGAGGCCAATCCGAGCATCTACGTCACCTTAAGCCTTGGCGTGACCTTCCCCTTCAACATCGCCTTCGGCATTCCCCTGTACATGGCCGTCTTGCAATGGCTCATGCCGGATGCGCCGTGAGGGCGACAGTCAGGGAGTCATCACCGGCTGCGGCACCAGGCGAATGTCATACAGCGTTGGCCAAAGCTTGCCGGTCACATAGATGCGCGCGTCTTCTTCATTGAAGGCGATGCCGTTCAAGACATCTTCCTCGCCGGTGCGTTCTTCGGGCGGCAACAAGCCGGCGAGATCTACCCGGTTGGTCACTTCGCCTGTCGACGGGTCGATGATTACGATGTCGTCCGTCAGCCAGACATTCGCATATACCAGGCCGAGGATGTACTCGAGTTCGTTTAGGCGGGTAATGGGCACCCCGTTTTCCGTGACCACCACCGTGTCGAGCAACTCAAAGGTGCCGGGATCACGGAAGTACAGCGTCGCAGTGCCGTCGCTCATGATGAGCCGTTCGCCGTCGTATGTGAGGCCCCAGCCTTCGGTATCGTAGGAATACGTGCCGATCTGTTCGAAGGTGTCGACGTCGTATACAAACGCCGTGTTTTCCCGCCACGTGAGTTGGATGAGTCGGTCATCAACCAGCACCAGCCCTTCGCAGAAGTATGGGGCCGGAATGTCGACCCGCTGCTCGACGGCCCCCGTCTCCAAGTCTACCCGCCTCAGCGAGCTTTGCCCGCGCAAGCCGGTGCTTTCGTAGAGCTTGCCGTCATGCCACAGCAGTCCCTGCGTAAATGCGCTCGTATCATGGGGATGCACGTCGATGACATAGTAGGTGAGCGGCCCGTCGTCCGGCGGCAGCACGCATGCTTTCGCCGTGACGACCGCTAAGCCAACAAAGGTAAATCCCGCCAGGGCCGTCAGCCACCGGCGCCGCGTGAAGAGGCCCGCGCCTAAAGCCATTGTCTCACTCCCTAAGTCCTGCGTTACGCTCAGAGCATACCCGAGCACTGCGCGGGAACACCACTGTTTTTGATGCTGTTGCCCCGAATGGTAACAATAGTCAGACACCGATTCCTCAATTCACCGAGTGCTCGAATTGAAGTCAACGAAACAAGGCGATCCGCACGCATGCTCGACACAAATGCAACCGGCCTTACGATCGATGCCCCGCCGCCTGAGCTTGCGCAGGTGCGCGGCGACTTTCCCATGCTCAGCCGCACCATGCATGGCGAGCCGCTGGCATACCTCGACAGCGCCGCGACTAGCCTGAAGCCAAAGGCCGTAATTGACGCCCTCAGCCGCTATTACACGGAAGAGTATGGAACAGTACGCAGGGGCAACTATCTGCTCAGCCAGGAAGCGACCGCGCGCTTCGAGGCCACCCGGGAGAAATGCCGTGCATTCGTAAATGCCGAACGCGTCGAAGAAATCATCTTCCTGCGGGGCGTTACCGAGGCCATCAACCTCGTCGCGACGAGCTTTGCCCGCGGCTTCCTGCAGCCCGGCGACGAGATTCTCATCTCGGCCATGGAGCATCACGCCAACATTGTGCCCTGGCAACTCTCCTGCGAACAGACCGGCGCCGTCTTGAAGGTCGCGCCGATCGACGACGACGGGGTGCTCTTGCTGGAAGACTTCAAGCGCCTGCTCAGCGGGCGCACGAAAGTGGTCGCCATCAATCATGTGGCCAACAGCCTCGGCACCATCAATCCCGTCAAAGAGATATGCCGTCTCGCTCATGAACATGGCGCGGTGGTGCTCATCGACGGCGCTCAGAGCGCCGTGCACCTGCCTATCGACGTTCAGGATGTTGGCTGCGACTTCTACGCCGTGTCCGGCCACAAAATGCTCGCGCCAACAGGGGCCGGATTTCTATATGGCCGCTATGACCTGCTGAAGGAAATGCCGCCCTACCAGGGCGGCGGCGAAATGATCGAGACCGTGGACTATGCCGGGACGACCTACGACGATCCGCCGTACCGCTTTGAGGCCGGCACTCCGCCCATCGCGCCCGTGCTCGGACTGGGCCACGCGATCGACTACTTGAATCACGTGGGGCTCGACGTTATTCGCGCATGGGACGAGGTGCTTGTCGCTTATGCAACGAGCCGCCTTCAGGAGATTCCCGGATTGCGCATGATTGGCACGGCCCCGGAGAAATCGGGCGTCTGCAGCTTCGTTATCGACGGCATTCACGCCTTCGACCTTGGCACCATTCTCGACCGCGCGGGCGTGGCCATTCGCGTCGGACATCACTGCGCGCAGCCGGTCATGCGCCGCTTCGGTGTAGACGCCACTGCCCGCGCTTCGTTTGCCCTGTACAACAACCGGCACGACATCGATCAGTTTATCGAGGGCATAACCCTCGCGCGCGAGATGCTCGAATAGGTAGACTCTCCCCCATGGACATCGCCGAGAAGCAACAGACCATCGTCAGCGAGTTTCAGGAACTCGACGACTGGCAAGACCGCTACCGCAAGATCATCTCGCTGGGCAAGCGGCTTGAGCCGCTGCCCGAGGAACACCGGACCGATAAGAACAAAGTGAAAGGCTGCCAAAGCCAGGTCTGGCTGCATGCGGGCCTCGACGGCGGGCGCGTCCATTTCGTGGCGGACAGCGACGCGGCCATCGTACGCGGGCTTATCGCACTGTTGCTGCAGGTCTACAACGATCATTCCCCCGATGAAATCATCGCCGCGGAGCCTACATTCATTAACGAGATCGGGCTCGTAGAGCATCTCACGCAGCAGCGCTCGAACGGGCTCAGCGCCATGATCAAGCAACTCAAGTTCTACGCCATCGCATTCAAGTCGCTGCAAGACCGGATGAATTAAGCAACCATTTGGTCGACGCAAAAGGGCGCACACCCCAAAAGAATGCGCGCCCTTGTCAATGATCAACTACCGATGTGCAGCGTTAGCTGTCGTCGTCCTTGCCGCCATCGCCGTCGCCTGCCTTGGCCACGGTTTCAAAATCCGGATAGCCGTCCGGCAGCACGCTGATTTCTGTCGTGTAGCGCATGGGCGCAGGCCCATTCTGAGGCCATGCAACCTCGACATAGTAGGCGACCCAGTCATCCCCTTCCGGCTCGACGCGCGCTTCCACGCGCCCACCGTCCTCGAGCACCTCCGGATCGAGCGGCTGGCTCGTCCACGCCGCATCCCGAAAATCGCGTGTTTCCGAGCGTGCCACCCATAACTTCGGCTGCGCGTCCGCGCCATCCCACTCGGCTTCGATGGAGCCGTCGGGCTGCATCTCCCACGATAAGTCCGGCAAGTCTTTGTCGTATAGGAAGGCATCGTAGAAATTGAGAATGGGGCCCACGACATCGAGCGACAAGCCATGACCATCGTTGGGGTCGTAGAAGAGGTACTTCTCTCCTTTCAACTCCGGGAAGTACAAGCTCGATGAGTCGACCGTCCAATACTCGTCATTGGTTCCAAGCACGACCAATTTCGGCATCGTCAATTCATCGATATACGAATAGGGGTCGACCATCGACGTCAATTGCTGCCCGTCGGGGGTCTCCATTTTCTCCTGCAAACCGCGCTCGGTATAGTCGTCGACCTGCGAACTGTACTCGCCGTACGACTTCAACTGATGCGGCGCTTGCTCCGGCATGTTCAGCGTATCGATGACCATCGGCGCAATGGCTTTGACGCGGTCATCCGCCGCTGCGGCGAGCCATGTCGTCCAGCCGCGCTTCGAACCGCCGGTCACGAGGAACTCGTCAACGGCCCCGAAGCCTTCTTCCGCGCCCAACTCGCTGATGGCATCCATCGCCTTGACCGCGCTCTTCGTCATCGGGAACAGCAAGGGCCAATCCGCCTCGCCCGTCTCCAGGTACATGTCGTACGTGAAGGCGATGATCTCATCCTCGTACATGCCGTCGAAGAGCGGTTGATTCGGCACTTGCTCGAGCACGGCGCATACGCTCTGCGTCGCTTGGGCAATGGTCATCAGCGCCTGCGCTTCCGCGCTCATCAAGTCCGGCTTATCCGAATTGTTGTCGCCGCCCGCCACCATCAGCATGGCCCGGCCTTGCGCCTTGATATCGTCCGGCACGATGACGCTTAGCCAGTGGCGCCACTCGATGCCGCGCCAGGTCTGCGAGGTAAGCCGTACGAGATAAACGGTCGAACCGCCCATTTCCCGCGTTTCTTCCAAGGTCCAGCCATACGAGTCGTCAGGCTTTTCCACATACGCCTTCAGGTCCGCATAGGCACTCAGCGGCGCCAGCGCCAAGACCAGCCCAGCCGCAAACATTCGCATCATCATTCTTCGGTGACTCCCTGTGATTCGATAAACGCCGAGGCGCACCGTACAAGAAGCACGTGCGCGCCGTAAAGCAGTCAGCAGCCGATGGTGCAATAGACGCGAAATCTAAGCAAACGGTTTCGGGCTCGGCCATGCCGCGCGGGCGCCGCCTGCTAATCCTCCGGCTTTTCGCCGGGCCCCGCCATCTTGACAAGTTTCGGCTCGAACCGCGCGGCGACCTCGACGAGGCCGCGCTGCTCTTCCATCACCTGTTCAATATTCTTGTACGCCATCGGCGACTCGTCGAGCCCAGCG
>CAZLBS010000250.1:0-6081 GCA_964557505.1 uncultured Nitrospiraceae bacterium
CAATCCCGTCAGCACGCACAAAAGAAATACCGCGAAGAATTTCCCCCACACGATATCGAGTTTGCTCACGGGCGTCGAGAGCAGTGTTTCGAACGTGCCGCGTTCCTTCTCGCCGGCGGTCAAGTCGATAGCGGGATAGAACGCGCCGACACCGAGCATCAAGATGAGAATGAGCGACAGCGCAGGCCCGAGGATGGCGCCTGTCACGCGTTCGGGCGCGGCCACGCTCTCGCGCTTGATGTCCATGGGCCGGGCGAAACCCTCGGGCAGCCCCTCCTGTTCAAGGCGCGCTTCCAAGAGCTTGTCGTCTTGGCTGTGCAAGGCGTCATAAAGCCGGCGCGCGGCTTCGCGCGACCGTGCGCCTGCCGGGTCATACAAGATCGAAACGGGCACGGGCTCGCGCGCTTCCAATTGCTGCACGACCGGACCTCGCGTTTGAATGACCACGTCGACCGTTTCCTGCCGAAGGGCTTCGCGCGGCGCCTCGGCATCCAATATCTCAATGTTTTCAACGTTGCTCAACCAGCCCTGGACAACGCCGGGCTGGCTGCTGAGGATGGCCACGCGGGATGCCTGCTCTTCGATGCGGCCCTGCTGTACCAACAATGCCTGCGTGCCAATGATGAAGAGCGCCGGATACAACACAATCGGCACGCCCAGCATCGCCACGAGGGTCCGCCGATCGCGCACCGTGTCGAGCAGTTCCTTCCGAAAAATAACGCCGACAACTCGAAGATTCACGCGGCATTCTCGCCCGGGGTTTCGACCAATGCCAGGAACGCGTCCTTGAGATTGGCCGTGCCCGTCCGCTCATAAAGCGCTTCCTTCGCGCCAATGGCTAGGATGCGCCCTTCGTGCATCAGCGCGATCCGGTCGCAGAGCAACTCGGCCTCGGTCATGTAATGCGTCGAGTAGATGATGGCACGCCCTTCGCGTTTCGCCTGCACGATGAAATCGAGGATGGCCCGGCTCGTCATGATATCCAGCCCAAGCGTTGGTTCATCGAGGATGAGCACTGGCGGGTCGTGCATCAGCACCCGGGCGATCGATACGCGCTGCGTCTGGCCGGTCGACAGCGTCTCGCAGCGCTGATGCTGAAAGGCCTGCATGTCGAGCAACTCCACCAGGGCTTGCGCGCGTGCTCGTATCGCTTGAGCCGGCATGCCAAAGAGACGCCCAAAATAGACCAAGGTTTCACGCGCGGTTAGACGGCCGTACAGCTTGGTATTGCCGCTCAGAAAACCGATGCGCCGCCGGGCCTCTTCCGCCGTGCTGCACAGCCCCTCCGGCCCCATGATCTCGCATGTGCCGCTGGTTGGGGGAATGATGGTGGCGAGCATGCGCAAGAGGGTTGTCTTGCCGGCCCCATTTGGCCCAAGCAAACCCAAGACCTCGCCGGGCTCGACGCTGAGGGAAATGCTTCGCACGGCCTCGATGGGCCGCCCTCCCGGTCCGACAAACGTCTTGCTGATGCCGTTGGCTGCGATCATGGAACGTCCCGTCATGCTTCGTTTGCGAATCCCGCGCACAAAGCCGGTAGTATAGCGGGAGGACAGGTCCGGGCGAGAAGGAGCGGAAAAGCATGCCAGCCGCAAAAGAAAAAGCCGCCGCCGTCAAAGCGGTGAAAGCCATCGGCATTCTGACATCGGGGGGCGACTGTCCCGGGCTGAATGCGGTCATTCGTTCCGTCGCCAAGACGGTGATGGATCAAGGCGTCGAGGTGTTTGGATTTCTCGACGGCTTCACGGGCCTTGTCGAAAACCGCTACATCAAGCTGACCGACAAAGACACCAGCGGCTTGCTGACGTTGGGCGGCACCATCCTGCGGACCAGCCGCAACAAGCCGCACAAAATGCCCACCCCCGACGGCGGCACGCGCGACATGACGGGGGCGGCCGTCGAGACCTACAACCGCCTCAAGCTCGATTGCCTCGTCTGCCTCGGCGGCGGCGGCACGCAAAAGAGTGCGCACCATCTTGCCACGGAAGGCGGGCTCAATGTCGTCACCGTGCCGAAAACGATCGACAATGATGTCGGCGGAACGGACATTTGTTTTGGATACGACACGGGCGTAGCCATTGCGACGGAAGCCATCGACCGGCTGCACACGACAGCCTCGAGCCACCACCGCGTCATGATTGTCGACGTGATGGGCCATAACGCTGGCTGGCTGGCCCTCGGTGCGGGTCTCGCATCCGGGGCCGATGTCATCCTGATTCCCGAGATCCCCTATTCCGTGGACATCATCGCGCAGTCGCTGCTCGACCGCATTCGCCACGGCAAGATGTTCAGCATTGTGGCCGTGGCGGAGGGCGCCATTCCGCAGGAGCTGGAAGACAAGCGAAGCAAAGAGAAGAAGAAAAAGAAGCCGAAAGATCCGGCGGCCTTGCCCGCAAGCCGGGAGTTGGGCGTGCATTTGGAGCAGGCAACCGGTCTTGAAACGCGGACCACCACCCTTGGCCACATTCAGCGCGGCGGCATTCCAACCCCGAGCGACCGGCTCTATTGCACCAACTACGGCGTGAACGCGGCCAAGGCCGTACTGCGGCGGCAATTCGGCGTCATGATTGCGCTCCGCGGCACCACCTATGTGCCGGTGCCCCTTGGCGAAGTGGCTGGCAACAAACGGACCGTTCCCCTCGATCACCCCATGATCGCCGCGGCGCGCGCCGTCGATACATGCATGGGCGATGTTTGGCCCAATCCGCAGGATTAGGGATCGATGCCCGCGAATCACCATCAAGCCCCGGGCGCCGTGGCCATGGTCACCGGAGCGAGCCGCGGGATTGGCCGGGGGATTGCGATCGAGCTTGCCAAGCACGGCTTCGATATCGCCGGCTGCGCCACGAGGCTTGATCCGGACAACCGCCACAAGGGCTTGTTCGAAGTCAAAGACCGTGTCGAGGCATTGGGCCGCCAATTCGTGCCCATCGCGGGCGACATTGCCAACAGCACGGACCATGCTCGAATGGTTGCAGAAGTCATCGAGGCCTTCGGTGCAATCGATGTTTTGGTCAACAACGCGGGGGTCGCGCCCACCGTTCGGCTCGACATTCTCGATACAAACGAGGAGAGCTTCGAGCGGCTGATCAACATCAACACGCGCGGCCCCTTCTTTCTGACGCAGCGCGTGGCCAAGCATATGATGGGACAGAACAAGGATGAACGGCCGGTTGCGCCGTGCATCATTTTTATCACGAGCATCTCATCGAACATGCCCAGCCAGAACCGCACCGAATACTGCATCAGCAAGGCAGCCCTGAGCATGGCCGCGCTGAGCTATGCCGTGCGTCTCGCCGGGGAGGGCATCAACGTCTACGACGTGCGGCCTGGCATCACGGAAACGGACATGACTGGCCCGGTCAAGGAAAAGTACGACCGCATCATTGGCGAGACGGACCTGCTCTTGACCCGGCGGTGGGGCCAGCCGGAAGACGTGGGTAAAGCTTGCGCCGCCCTTGCCCTTGGCTACTTCCCCTACTCCACTGGCAGCGTCATTGAAGTCGGCGGGGGCATCGGCGTCCAGAAACTGTAGCGCCTAGTCCGCTACGGGCACGCCCGATTTCGTGTTGTACACAACGGTGTACAACAAGTCGCCCGTCCGGGCGCGGCTCTCGTATTCGTGGGACAGTACGGCCTTAATGTCCTTGACTTCGACGACGTCCCGATGCGCCTGCACCCAATCGTTCACGGCCTGATCGAGATCAGCCGTCTTGTCTTCATACCCCTTGAAGGTCTTCACGTACATGCTGCGTATCTCCCCCATGTGTTCCGCCGTGAGTGTAGCGCAGACGGCATGGAGGGGCAACGCGGCGCTTCGGTTAGAGGAGGCGGTCTTGCACGGGGGCGCCATCGGAAGCTTTCAGATAAGGCGCGGCGGCAGCGGGCAAGGCACTGGGCTGGAGCCCAGCCGAGATGACCACGGCGCCCTTTGCGGCAATGGCTTGCAGCGCGGTTGGGTTCCGCCCGCCGGGGACGATGACGACGTGCTTGCCCAAGTCTAAAGCAGCCCCCGCGGTCTTGAAGCTCCCGCCTTCACTGCGTGGCTCGATGACAACCGCGGCCTGCCCCAATGCAGCGATGACAGGATTGCGCGCGACGGCGTGATGCTGGCGCCAGGGCGAGCTATCAGGGGTGCTGCTCATGCACAAGATGTTGCCTGCTGCCATCGCGCCGCGAATCCAGTCAGGGGGCATATAGGTGCGCAGGCCCTGCGCCAGCACAACAACGGTTTGGCCTCCTGCCTCGATGACCGCACGGTGCACAGATGTATCGACGCCAGCGGCGCCGCCGCTCACCACGACATAGCCGCCCGCAAAGGCCTTTCCGAATGCAGCGGCGGCTTCAATGGCCCGGGGAGATGCCAAACGCGCACCGGCCACGCTGACGGCGGGACCTGTAAGCAGGGCTTCATTGCCGCACAGCGCGATGCGCGGGGGAGCCAAGTGCCCTAAAGCGCGCAGGGCCGGAGGGTAGCCGCTGCACCACGGCGTCACGAGGCGCATCGGACCCAGTGCGCAAGCCGATGCTGCATCTGGCGGGGCAGAATCTGCGAGGGCTGGCCCGTGCTGGGCCAACAGCCCCGCCAACTGCGGGGGCAGATGCTGCCCCAAGGTATGTGCCGGCAGCCGCAGAAAGTCGGCGCGTGACACGCCGCAACGCGCCACTGCCGCGATGGCGAGGTGCACCCCTTTCCAGCCAACGCCCGGCAGGGCAGCAAGTTGAAGGGCAAGAGCCGCATACTCAGGGTGCGCATATGCGGAATGTGGCGCAGGCGTGCTAGCGTGACCACCGGACCGGATCGGGGGAGATGCATGCGACATGAAGAACCGCCTTGAATTGAAGAATGAGGCTACGGTAAGGACGCGTGAGCTGGGGATTTTCGTTCAGGCCGGCACGAAACGGACATGGGCATGACGATCGAGTGGGCGGGCAGCGCGATTGTGGTAGACGGAGGCGGCAGCGGCGTCCGTGCGGCGTTGTATGCGCCCGGGGCCGAAGAGCCCAGCTCAGTCTTGGAAGGGCCCCCGCTCAATGCTTCGGTGCTCAAGCCGCATGAAGCTGCCGCACGCGCCGCGCACGTGGTGCGGCCTTTGCTCGAAACGGCCAATCCCAAAGCGGGCATCGTGGCGATGGGCTGCGCGGGCTGTGCGAACCGGAGCATCCGCGAAGCATTGCTTGCTGCCGTCCGCCCCCTCGCGCCACAAGCGGCGTGGGTCGTGACAGATGACATTCGCCCGCTTCTCGAGGCGAACGCGCCGGGCTTTCCGGCAATCCTCGTGACAGCGGGCACGGGCTCGGGCGTGTGGCGGAAAGATGCGGAAGGACGCGTACAGCGCTGGGGCGGTTTTGGGCCCGTCATGGGGGATCCCGGCAGCGCCCATGCGCTCGGCCTGGCAGGCCTCCGCGCCGCGTACGAGCAGGCGCTGGCATTTCAGACAAGCCTGCTGCAAGTCCATCTCACGAAACGGGTGCAGTGCGAGCTGGACATGAACATCCCGGGCTATGTGCATGGCGCCTCAGCTGCGGAGATCGCAAGCCTCGCGGAAGACATCATTTCCCTGGCGGAGCAAGGCGAAGCCGAGGCAGTGCATCTGGTCCGCGAGGCAGCGGGCGCGCTGGCGGCGCTTGTGAAGCCGGTCGTCAAGGGCATGCCGCTCGCGGCCCCGCTCTTCATCGCCGGCGGCCTCTTGCTCGGCAGCGGGTACTACAAGGCACGTTTTATCGAAGCCCTGGAGCGCAGCGCAGGCCCCCGCGATATGCGGCCGGTAGCGCTGCAGCGCACGGCTGCCGTTTACGCGTGGCTGAAGCGCGGCGCGCCAGGCGGCGAGGCGGCAGCATTCGAGCCAGCCGGCGGATCGCCCAAGCGGGCGCCAGCCCTCCCAAGTACGGAAGACGCCTATACGGGCAAGCCCCTCGATACGCTGCCGGCCCCCGACATCGTCGCCGCGATGAGCACGGAAGATGAACAAGCCGTGCTGGCCGTGCGCCATCAGGGCCACGCGATCGCCGCGCTCATCGAGCGGATCCTCGAGGCGGACATCTCGCAGCAGGAGCTCAACGCCGAGCTGTCGCGGATCA
>CAZLBS010000251.1:0-1098 GCA_964557505.1 uncultured Nitrospiraceae bacterium
CCAAGAGATCTTCGCGAGCGATGAGCGCATGCGGGCGTACTTCTCGGGGAGCGTTTGGCCGGATTGGGGCTACAACATTGTGAATCCGGCGGCCGCCGAGGCCAGCCATTGGCGCCCCTTTCTTGACGAGTATGCAGCCGTCCTCATGGAATCTTATCCCTATCCGTGGGACGGCGAGGCCAAGCGCCATGCCGCCTTTTTCATGGGTGCTTTCGCGCATCACATCGGCGACACCCCGTGGCATTTCGACGAGGAATCATTCTACCGCCATCATCAGGGCATGGAGCCCGCGTATACCGAACGGGATGGACGGCCCGCGGGCGTTCTCGCAGGCGCGCTCGGTGCTGAGTTTACGCTCGACATTCTCCATCACCGCATGTTCGACCTTGAGACCGCGATGAAGCCATCGGATTTCTGGTGGCCGCGCTATCTGCTGAGCGAGGCCTTCGAGCGCGCGCACGAACGCAAGCAAACGGCCTTCGCGGCCATTCAGGAACTCGACCGCGGACACTTCATCCGTGAAGCGTCATGGTCGGGCGAGTTGCTGCTGCACCGCTTGGTGCTGCCGTTCTTCGCCTATAAGGACGATGTTCCCTGGGCGTATGAAAACGTCGAGCGCTACTACTACGGCGGCATCGACCACTGCGCCGCCGCCATCGCCACGTGGAACAAATACTGGTATGCCCGCATGCGCGGCTGGCACTACTATCAGCAGAATCCGCTGTACGCCGAGCATGTCCGGAACAGCGGCAATTACGTGCCGTACCGCGGCGTGGCTGATGCGTTCATCAGCGCAAAGCGGCCCAACAACAATGCCGGCCGCGAGCCTCTCCTCCCCTTGTCCGGAGACAATCAGGGCGTCCTCATGCGCTTCGCGCTCGAGGGCATCGAGCCTGGGACAGCCGTCGCCGAAGCAAGCCTGTGGCTCTACATCATGGCGCCGCCTGAAGCCGCCGAGGCAGATCTCGCGGCCCACTTGGTGAACATGCCGTGGGAGGAAGGCGATGGCCTAAGCGACTACGTGAACGGTTCCGAAGGCCTTTCCGTGGCCGCGCCCCTAGGACATGAAAATGGCGTCACGTGGGCGGCGTTCACGCA
>CAZLBS010000251.1:1108-6058 GCA_964557505.1 uncultured Nitrospiraceae bacterium
CGAGAGGGCATGGGAACCAAGCCCTTCCGCGACTGTGAGCATCAAGGGTGCTGAAGGAAGCTGGCGCCGCCTGGACGTCACGGCCCTCGTGTTGCAGTGGCTCGAGGGCGCACCGAATTACGGGTTCTTTCTGACAAGTCCGGGTCAGCCGGTCCCGGTCTACACCTACTCGAGCGAAGCCTTCATGAATCAAGAAGACGGCATGGGCGGTGGCGATCGCGTCGCGTACCGGCCCACACTTATTGTGAAGCCCGCTGACGCGGCTAAGTAGCCCTGCGCAAACGGGCAGCGCCGCAGGCGGCCGCCCCCCCGAAGATGATCAACCATGCGGAGATGCCGGCAATAGGGACTGTTGCGGGCGGTGGCGGAGGAGGCGGGCTGCTCTCGGCCGTAACCGTGACGAGCACCGGCCCAAAAGACGCGGCTGCCTTAACGGCGCCGTCATCGTATTCGCACCAGTAGAAACCGCTGTCCTCGGGGCGAAGCGCGGAAATGGCGAGATGACGCCCGGTCGCACCGCTCACGCGTCCGCCATCATCCAGCGCCACGCCCTCGTGATACCAGGTGTATGACGAGGCATACGCGACCGGCGGCGGAACCCAAAGGCAGAGCGCCTCGCCCTCCGTATAAAGATGCTCTTCCGGTTCCGGGCCGCATGGGGAATCGCCTTCCGTGATGACGTCGCACGCGTCTCCCACGCCATTTCCGTCGCCGTCTGCCTGCAATGCATTCGCAAGCGCAGGGCAATTGTCGCACGCATCGGCAATGCCATCGCCGTCGGCATCGGCCTGATCGGGGCCAAGCGGACATACGTCGCATGCATCCGGAACCCCGTCCCCGTCGGCGTCGAGCGCATCATCGCCCCCCGGGCAGGCATCGCAGGCATCAGCGGCCCCGTCCCCGTCCGCATCCATAGAGTCGTCGCCAAAGGCACACGCATCGCATGCATCCGGTATCCCGTCCGAATCGGCATCGCTCGCGTCATCGCCACCCGGGCAAATGTCGCACGCGTTTCCCACGCCATCGCTATCGGCATCGTCCTGATTGGGATTGGCCGCATTCACGCAATTGTCGACGCTGTCCGCGATGCAGTCGCCATCCATGTCCTCCATGAACCGGCATAGATACTCCTGCTCGACGGCTGCCCGTAAGAAGGCCTTGTGCGCTGCTTCATTGGGGTGTATCCCATCCCCCGGCGAAGCATCAAAGGGCGGCGGAAAGGGCAAAGGAATCGGGTCGAATGCCTGGTTCGGCATCGGCAGAGTCACGTCGCCGCCAGGGAAGGGCACATAGGCGGGCGGCCCGCTCGGGAGTGCCACAGCAGGCGCATTGAAGAGGTGCTGCATGCGGCCAAAGTTGTGCACGTACGAAACGCCCGGAGACGGCTGGGCCTTGTCCAGCTTAATCTGCTCCAACTCCGCGAATACTTGATTCACCTGCGCCTGCGACATTCCGCCGAAGTCATACGTCTGGCCGAAGAGCGCAAAGAAGATTTCGGCGGTCGTGCGGTTGATGTAGTCATACCCGGCATACACCACGAGGTCGATTTGCGGTTTGTTCAATAGGTACGCGGTGAACGCATCGAGGTCGGCGCGTATGCGGTTCTTTCGGTTGGTCCATTGCAGGCTGCCCGGAAACGTGAACACATTGGTGTCAGCGATGAGGTCGAGCCCATCGTTGCCGCCGATGATGATGTGAACGGTATCGATGGTGGGGTGCGCTGCCAGCGCAGCGTCGATGGCCAGGGCCTTATCGGCGTCATTGGCCCACTCATTCAATTGCGACCCGCTGACGGCTGTCGACGCGCTGGCATGGACCAGGCCGGGGGGCAGCCCATATTCCTGCAGCACCTCGTCAAAAGCATTGGCCAGGTAAACGCCCGCCGCCCAGCTATCGCCTACGAGCAACACCCGCGGCGCAGCGAAGGCCGGGCACGCCAACAACAGCGCCGCCGCCAACATTGCAACCTGGCGGCCCGGTTTAAATCGCATCCCCTGTTTACTCACGGACACCCTCCATGAGCCGAGTGTAACATATGAATTTGCGCTCAATGCCTACGCAGCCCAACGCAACAAAAAAATGCCCGCCGTGGCCGTAGCTGCCAGGCGGGCATGCGCCTACAAAGTGTGGGCTGGTGTCAAGATTCGAGCGTAACCGGCGACTCGAACCCAATCGGCTTAACCGCAATCACGGAGCAATCGACTTGGTCGAGGATGACTTCGGCGGTATTGCCGATGAGCAATCCCTTGATGCCCGTCCGGGCAACGGTTCCCATCACGAGTATGTCCGCGCCAACATTCCGAATGAACTGCGGAATGACCAAGCGCGCGTCGCCAGGCACGATGTGCAGATTTTCCGGTTCGGGCCGCCGGTCCTCCGGCAACTGCCCGATGAAGTCTCCGACGAACCGCTTCACTTCCTTCTCGATGGCGCCATGGTCCGTGCGCAACTGCTCGTCCGAGAGCCCGCTGTAGAGCAAGCGATCGCCGTACGCGGTCCACACATGCAGCACGGAGAAGCGCGCGTGTTCGCGTTCAGCAAGGCTTGAGGCGATTTCCAAGATGCGCTTATTCAACTCGTTCCGTTTCTCGTCCTCCGGCGCCGGGTCGATTGCGGCGATTACGTGCCGGAAGTGGGGATCCTCAAGCGGCTTGACCAACTCGACGGTGCAGGGACACTTCCGCAGCAAGCGCATCGCGGTGTTGCCAAACAGCGAGCCGCGCGCCCCGCCTTCGCCCATCATGGTTTTGAACAAGATGTCATGGCCGTTGCGCAACACTTCTTGAATGAGCACAACGAAGGGCACACCCTCCAAGACTTCCGAGGTGACCTCGAGCCCTTCTCCGCGGATGCGCTCCTCGAGCTTCTTTACGCGCTCCAGCTTCTCATCGCGCAATTTCTGCCGAATGGCCGAGCCCCCGCCCTGGCGCGTGGCATACCAGGGCAATTCGGGCAAAATGTCCACCAGCTTCACCTTGGCGCTGTTGGCTTTTGCCCGCATAATGACACGCTCTACAGCCGCCTGCCGCACTGGGGAGTGCGTGTCGACATAGAGCAGAATGTTTGTGAAGCGTTGCATGCCGAAAGTCTCCTATGGTCCAGCTATCGCCGGCTGCCGCCGGGCTGCGCCGCGGCATCATCCCCGCTGCTCCCCCCCTTTTCGCGAAACATGTATTCCCGGAACTCATCCACGTGGGTGCTTCTCGCCATATGCACGCGGCGCAGATAGGCCGCGTGCCCAATCATGTGCCCCGCAATGGGGGCCGTGATCAGGAAGAAAACGACGATGAGCAAAGCCCGCATGGTGACGCCAAGGTCGCCGAAATACAGAGCGACGCCCAATACCAGACACGAAATGCCCAGCGTGCCCGCCTTGGTCGCTGCGTGCATGCGCATATAGAGGTCGGGGAGCCGCACCAATCCAATGGCGGCAATAAGCATGAACGCCGCCCCCACCCACATGAGCGCCGCGATGAGCAATTCACTCACGAGTATCGGGCCTCCTCAGGTAGTACGCAAAGGCCGTTGTTCCCAAGAAAGCCAACAGCGCCAGCACGATGCCCGCGCGCAAAAAATCGCTCTGGTTCGTTCCGACGGCATCGACCGCTACCAGTCCGACAACGACGATCGCAATCATATCAAGAGCCACGACCCGATCGGGCAGTTGCGGCCCCCGGATGAGACGAAACAAGGAAAGCAGGAGTGATATTGCCAGGATGACAAATACGCCATTCACGGTCGTCTCGATGAGCGGGCTCATCGCATGAGCTCCAAAACGCGCTTTTCGAGGCCCTGCTTGATTTCCTCACGACCGGCTTCGGCCGACTCCACATCCATGAAGTGAACGAATAGGGTCGAACGGTCATCGGACACATCCAGGCTCAGCGTGCCCGGCGTCAGCGAGATGACATTCGCAAGGATTACGATCTCGAATTCCGTCTTTGCATCCAGTGGCACGGCAACGATGCCCGGCCTGAGCGAAGAGGAAGGCGCCAGCACTTGATAGGCGACCCACAAGCTGGACATCACCAACTCTTTCAGGAAGTACAGAATGAACGCGAGCATGTCGCTGACCTTGCCGTAGTAGCTCGAATCGCCGACGATCTTCTGGTGAATGCCAATGACGATGTATCCGAGGATGAAACCAATGACCAATTGACCGGCGGTCATCTCGCCCCATAGGGCAGCCCAGCCGAGTCCCAAAGCAATGTTGATGAGGAGTGGCGTCATTTCGCGCCTCCAAGTACCGCTTGTATGTAGGCTTCTGGATTGGTCAATTGCTCGGCAGCGGCTTGCGCCATGCCGAACACGGGTCCGCCGGCCAGGCCCATGCCCACGCATATGAGCGCGAGCACTATGATCGGCAATTGCATCGCCGCCATGCCGCCCTCACGGCTATCGTTGTAGGTCAACTCTTCCATGGTCGCATCACCGGGGGGCATTTTCCAAAACGCTTCCGCCCAAATCTTCGTCATCGAGAACAACGTCAATATGCTCACGACAAGACCGGCCCCGACGACCCAGTACCACTCTTGCTCGAGGCCCGCGCGAATCACGCCATACTTGGCAATGAAGCCAGAGAGGGGCGGAATGCCCGCCAGCGCCATGGCCGCGATGAAGAACCAGATGCTGAGGCCCGGCCGTGTGTGATACAGCCCGCCGAGTTTCTTCAAATCATAAGTCCCGCGAATGCGGTATATCACCCCGCTCACCAAGAACAGCGCTGATTTCGCGGCGATGACATGCACCATGAAGTAGATGGTCGCGGCAAGGCTCATGACGGTGAAGAGCCCCAAGCCCATCATGAGATACCCAATCTGACTGACAATGTGAAAGGACAGCAGACGGCGCACGTCGAACTGCGTGACGGCCCCGAGCACGCCCGTCAGCATTGTGAAGGCCGCCATCGTCAGCAGCACATACTGAACCAGAGTCGCCTCATGCGTAAAA
>CAZLBS010000252.1:0-6038 GCA_964557505.1 uncultured Nitrospiraceae bacterium
ACGCCTGGAACGCCTGCGCGAAACGCGTGCGGAAATCAGGACGCTCGAAGATGAGTTGAAACGGCTGGCGGAACAGATGCGTTCTGAGTTTCGCTTGCGCGTGGACCTCACCGGAGAATCCCAATCGAACCGAGTCACGGTCACGGGATGCTTTGACGAGGGCACGCGCATCACGGTCGATCCGTACTATCTGGCCATGGAGGAGCCGCCGGACGAGTCGCTGCTGGAAATCAAGCGCCCCATTCAGGCGCCCGTAACCTTCATGCGCACCGAGGCCGGCATCGTGCGGCACGACGAGGCGGAAGCTGAGACGGCCGCCGATGCCTGATGGACTTTCCAGCCGCGCTCCTGTGATCGCCATCGATGGCCCGGCGGGCGCTGGGAAAAGCACTGTCGCGCGCCGCACTGCCGAATTGCTGGGCTTTCACTTTTTAGACACGGGCGCGACATACCGTGCGGCGACGTGGAACGCGCTTCACCAGAAGCTTGATCTCGATGACAGCGCGGCGCTCGCTGAGGCCACCCGCGGCATGAAGCTGGAAGTCCTGGAAGAGGGCGGGCGCCAGACTGTGCTGGTCAACGGACACGACGCAACGGAAGCGATTCGTTCGCCCGAAGTCACGCAGAAGATCTACTACCTTGCGGACAATCCGGCGGTTCGGCAGCATCTTGTCGAACTCCAACGCCAACTCGCGGCGGGGCAGCCCACCGTCGCCGAAGGGCGCGACATTGGGACCGTTGTGTTTCCCGATGCCACGTGCAAAATCTATCTTGAAGCGAGCGTGCCCGAGCGCGTGCGCCGCCGTACCGCTGAGTTGGCTGCCAAAGGCATTCGCGCGGATGCCGAAACCGTAGCCGCCGATATCGAGGACCGGGATCGCCGGGACAAAGCCCGGCCCGTTGGAGCGCTGCGAAAAGCCCCGGGCGCGGTGTTGCTCGACACGTCCCACATGACCCCGGACCAAGCTGCCCGCGCCATCGCGGCCATCGCAAAGGAGAGGATTGGCGTTGCCTGATTCTCAGCCCCCCACAGCCTCCGCCCGTGAATGGCGTCTGCTCGACACGCCGTTAGAGGCGCGTGCGCGCTTGGCCGAGGCCTGCCGCATCGAGCCGCTTGTCGCGGCGCTCCTGATCGCGCGAGGGTACGGCGACGTGGACGCTGCTACCGCCTTCCTCAATCCCTGCGCCAGCGATCTCTCCGACCCGCTCCTGATGAGCGGCATGCCTGCCGCGGTTGAACGGCTTCGGACCGCCCTCGACAGGCAACAGCACATTCGCATCTTCGGCGACTACGATGTTGACGGCATAACCGGCACCGCTATCCTTTTTGAATGCCTGGCCGGCATGGGCGGACAGGTATCGTTTGCATTGCCGCACCGGCTCGAGACGGGCTATGGCCTGCAGTTGGGCGACGTTGAGGCTGCGCATGCCGAAGGGGTCCAGCTGCTTGTCACCGTTGACAATGGGGTCGCGGCACATGAGGCAGCAGAGCGGGCGCGCGCGCTGGGGCTCGACTTGGTCATCACCGATCATCACGCGCTGCCAGACGAATTGCCCAATGCCCTGGCCATTGTCAATCCCCAGCAAGATGGGCCGGAGCACCCCGCATGGAACATATCGGGAGCGGCGGTTGCGTGGAAGCTGGCCGCCGCGCTGAGCGGCAGCAAGGCCGGCCTGGACCTTGCGGCGCTTGGCGTCATTGCCGACGTCGTGCCCTTGACGGGCGAAAACCGCCTCATTGCGGCGGCGGGTCTCGAATTGATTCGCGGCAAACCAAGGTTGGGGCTGCGGAAGCTCGCGGCAAAGGCCCGCATCAAATTGGAGGAATTGCAGGCCTCGATGGTTGCCTTCCAGATAGCCCCGCGGCTCAACGCGGGCGGACGGCTAGGCGATGCCACGCGTGGATTGCGCTTGCTGCTTGCCACCTCGGCCGCAGAAGCCGAAGCCCTCGCCACCGAGCTCGACGCTGAGAACCAGGCCCGGCGGCGCATCGAGAAAGACATGCTGGAAACCGCGGCTGCGCGAAGCGAGCCCCTCATCGGCGAGGGCGCGCTGACGCTCAGCCTAGCGGATCCGCAATGGCATCCTGGCGTGTTGGGCATCGTCGCCGGCCGGTTGCAGCGCGCGGCCAACAGACCCGTGCTGCTGCTTCAAGACGACCCCGAATCAGGACTCATGAAAGGCTCTGGCCGGAGCATTCGCGGATTCAATATGGTCGAGGCGCTCAGGCAATGCTCGCCGTGGCTCGAGCGCTTTGGCGGCCATGAAATGGCAGCGGGCCTGTCGCTGCCTCGCGAGCATTTCGAGTTCTTTTCGGCTGCCTTTGAGAATACTGCCCGGGAAATGCTGGGAGGCGTCTTGCCGGCACCCATCCAGCAGATCGACGCGCAAGTCAGCTTGAGCGAGGTTACGCCCGCCATGCTGCGGCAGTTGGAGCGGCTGGCCCCTTTCGGCGAGGGAAACCCCGAACCGGTCTTCTGCGTATTCGCCGCTGACTTGGTCTCGGACCACCTCCGCGTCGCCGGACAAGACCACCTTCAGCTTGCGGTTCGCCAAGGCAACTGCATGCTGCGCGCAATCGCCTTTCGAATGGGCCACCGGTACCACGAATTGCGCCCCCTCGAGCGGGTCGATTTGGCCTTCACGCTGCAGTGGGACCGCTTCACCGGGCCAGGCGCGATTCAACTCGTCGTACGAGATATCCGCCCGGCGCTTCCCGCCTGATGACGCGCGCTGCAGCGGCGCACACCTGCATGCTACGATCCCGGAATGCCCAGCATTCTCAAAACCAAACACCTTACGAAATGCTATGGCCCGCTCGTGGCAGTCAGCGGATTGTCGCTCGAGGTCGGGTCCGGGGAAGTGTTCGGACTCCTGGGCCCGAATGGCGCCGGGAAGAGCACCACCCTCGGCATGCTCTGCGGCCTGATTCCGCCCACGAGCGGAAGCATCCTGCTTTTCGGCAAATCGCTGCAGAAGCACCGCCTCGCCGCGCTCCGCTGCATGGGCGTCGTAATGGAGCGCCCCGCCTTTTGGCCCCACCTCAGCGCCTTGAAGACCTTGAAGATCCTCGCGCGCATGGCCGCGGCGGAAACCAACATCGACCGCACGCTGGACCGCGTCGGGCTCTTGCATGCGGCACGCCGCCGTGTCGGCGACTTTTCGACGGGCATGCTGCAGCGGCTCGCCCTCGCGCAAGCCTTGCTCACCGAGCCGGAATTGCTCATCCTTGACGAGCCCACCAATGGCCTCGACGCCGAGTCCGCGATTGAAGTCCTCAATCTCTTGCGGCATCTTGCGGACAACGCGCGGGTGTCCATCTTGTTTTCGAGCCATCAGCTGCACGAAGTGGAAACCCTGTGCGACCGGGTAGCCATTCTGAACAAGGGGCGGCTGGTATCCTGCGACCGGACCGACGCCTTGCTGTCCTACGATCAAACCCAGGTTGAAGTGTTGACCGACAGCCCCGAATCGGCGGCCCGGCGGCTCGCACAAGAAGATTGGATCGTCTCTGCGCACGCGGCGAAAGGCAAGGTCGATGTCGTGCTGCGCGAACCCGATGTGCACCGCCTCACGGCCCTGCTGTTGCACGCCGGCTATATGGTGTCAGGCATCATTCCGCGGCGGCGCTCCCTCCACGATTACTTCCTCAAGGTGGTCAACCGGTGATAGCCCGCGTCTGGCGTGTGTTTCAGTGCGAGTGCTCCCGGTGGTTGCGTCGGCCCGTGGCCTATGCCGGCCCCTTCGTGGTGCTCGTCACCGTCCTTGCGATCACGCTCGCCCGGTACGGGGGTGATGCACCGCTGAGCTACAGCCATATCGCCGACGCCGCCAGCGCGGCGCTGAACCTTGGCGGGCTGGCCCTCGCCATTGCCTTCGGCGCCTTGCTCGTGGCCCCCGAAGTGCAATCGGGTACCATCCGCCTCCTGCTCGTTCGCCCAGCGACGCGTCTCGAGCTGCTGCTTGGAAAGTTTCTGCTTGGCCTCACACACATCCTTTTGATGTTGGCCGTGGCATACGCAGCCGCATGGGCGGTCGTGGCTATCCTTGGCGAACTTACCGGCGTCACCCTCGGTGGCACGATCGTGTACACGCAGCGCGAAATGCGCACCGCGTTTCTCTATGGCGCCCTGCTGTCCATTTTGCCGATGGCCGCCGCGACCGCATATGCCCTGTTGATCTCGGTGATCGCGCGCAGCGGCTCCGCGGCGGTACTGCTTGCGCTCGCGGGCTGGCTCATCCTCGACGTCGTCAAGCATCCTCTCGGCATCGAAGCCGTCGTGTTCACGTCGTATGTCGAGACGCCCATGCGCCTGTTCAGCCAACGGGCCCATGGCCTAGAAGGCATGTGGACGCCCGACATCTACTTCGCGGTGGGGGTGAGCCTCGCGACGTTGCTGGTCTGCCTGGCCGCATCCGCATTCCTCTTTCACCGCAAGGCACTTCGCGGATGAGCCTTGCCGCTTTCATAGGGCTATCCGCTCTCGCGTTGACCTTCGACACCGTCAGGCTGCCCGACCTCGAAACGGCCGGAACGGGCAGGCCCATCGAGGCTCCCGGCGGGTTCTTCCGGTTGACTGACCTTAATGGGGACGGCCTGCAAGACCTGGTATTGCCAACCTACGCCGCCTTGCAACGGCGCGTGCCGGAAGGCTTTCCTGAAGACGCCTTCGTACCGCTTCCGCCGCGCCGGGAAGAAACCGTGTGTGATGTGTGGGAGAACCGCCTGTTCCTTATGACGGCCCAGAGCTTGCGGCTTTGCCAATTGTCCGAAGCGGGCGATACGTTCGCCGTCGTTGCCGAGCAAGAGGCGCCGTGGCCCGAGATGCTCTTCACCGCTGATTTTCCAGGTCCATTTCGTCCAGCCCCCAGCGGCCGGGACGTAACCTTTCGGCGCGTGCTCCATGATATCGACGCGGATGGCACGCCCGAAATCGTGTTGCCCGTTCCAGAAGGCATTGCTGTTTACGCCCTAGAAGAACCGCCCACCGGCTCGTATGTGCCAAGCGGCCTGCTGAACGTCTTTCCGCCACTGCGGATGGCGCAGCGGCCCCATCAGGATTTGTGGCCGCCAGAGGAGCGTGCCGTAGCCTTTCCTCCACGGCAGCTGATGTGCCGCTATTGGATGCGCGGAAACGTTGCGATCGTGCTGCACCGGCTCGAGGCGGGCCCTTCGGCGAGCCGCTTTGTTACAAGGCGCTATCCCGTTGCCCTACATGATGCGCGCTTCACTGTGGGCGGCGCAGCGCCTGAGGAGTTCAGCACGCCGCCATTGCCCAATGCGCTCGAGCCATGCCAGCTCAATGAGGACCTGACCATCGACTATGCGGGCGGTTCCTTGGCGCTCGGCGGCATGGGCGCGGCGCCGGCGCCGCTATTCGACACCTTTGTTACGACGAATGGGGGAGAGACGGTCCAAGTCATTCGGGCACGCTCCTTCCGTCCGCATGCCTCGTTCGCCGACGTCAACCGCGACGGCCGCCTCGACCTCATCGCACACCACATGGAGTTGTTCGAAAACGGCCCGCGGGAAGCCATCGGAGCCATCATGACCGGGCGGCGTTTGCGGCACCGAATCGCGATTCACACGCAGGGCGAGGACGGCCAGTTTCCGCAGCGCGCGGATCTCATGGCCCGCGTCAGCGTCGAGTTAGATGCCGCGCCAGCCCGCAATAGCGCGATGTTCCGGCTCTACCAAACTGCTGAGCTCTTTCGGCTGGGGGGCGACGTCAACGGAGACGGCCTGAGCGACCTTGTTTACATCGGCGCGCCGGGGCAAGTGTTCATCCATTTTCAGGAAGACGGCGCCTATGCGTGGCGCACCGGTGCAGAACTGACGGTCCCCGCGGGCTGGAACTTTGAGCTGCTCGATATCGACGGCAATGGCTTGGACGACCTCGTATTCTGTCCGCGGCCTGGCGCCGAAGAGACCGGCTCGCCCGCGTATGTTTTCCTCGCACGGCGAGAGGTTAACCCATGAGCAGGCTGCGCCGGCTTGCCACGTGTTGCGTGCTCTCTGCCGCGCCGCTGCTGTTGGC
>CAZLBS010000253.1:0-6035 GCA_964557505.1 uncultured Nitrospiraceae bacterium
TGCCAATGGCGTCTTGACCATCACGTTGCCCAAGCGCCCGGAAACGCAGCCGAAGCGCATCGACGTCCGCGTCAACTAAATCATCAAGCTTCCCTCCTACCCCTGGGCAGACCCCATGCCCATGTAGCCCCACCCCGTGCGGTCCACCCCAGCCGCACGGGGGCCCTTACTTCTGGTCAGGCTGAATTCCGGGGGCGGTCCCGCGCTGTGCTCCCCTCAAGCGCGCCCGAGCGAGCTAGACCGTGACACAGACGTAGGCCTGCATCCCTTGTCTTTCGTGCGCAGCTTCTTGCGGCCATGGCAATCGGCCCGTATCCTGTCTGCTTTGGCAGGGACTTTTGCGGGAGGAGACGCAGACCATGGGCATGGTGGATTTCGGACTGAAGGACAAGGTGGCAGTCGTTACGGGCGCGAGCCGCGGGATCGGCGAGGCGATCGCACGCGGGCTCGCCGAGATGGGCGCGCAGGTCATCATCAGCTCGCGCAAGCTCGAAGGGCTGACGCCTGTGGCTGAGAGCATCCGGGCTGCCGGCGGCACGTGCGAAGCGGCCGCCTGCCACACCGGACAGATGGAGGCCATCGCCGCTCTCTACGAACACATCAAGAATACATACGGCCGAATCGACATTCTCGTGAACAACGCGGCCACCAATCCGCACTTTGGCCCTTGCGTCGATATCCCCGAAGGCATGTACGACAAAACCTTCGAGGTGAATGTGAAGGGGCCCTTCTTCATGACCCAGCACGCCGCCAAAATGATGGTGGCCCAGGGGAGCGGCGCCATCATTAACGTGGCCTCCGTCAACGGCCTGCAGCCCGCACCCATGCAAGGCGCCTACAGCATTACCAAGGCCGCGCTCATCCACATGACCAAGACCTACGCCAAAGAACTCGGCGGCGCGGGCGTGCGCGTCAATTGCGTCTGCCCCGGCCTCGTCGACACCAAGTTTGCCAGCGTCATCGTCAACACCCCCGAACTGCGCGACTGGTTTACCGAGCGCACCCCGATGGCGCGCTATGCCCAGCCCAACGAAATCGTCGGCGCCTGCATCTACCTCGCCTCCGACATGGCGAGCTACACCACCGGGGCCGTGTTGACCGTCGATGGCGGAAATACCTGCTAGGCTCTGGGATGCTCCTCTTGCCCCTCATCCCAGCGCAGACACGTGCAGTGCTTTGAGGAGTGCGGTGTCCTGCACTGCCTCGTGTCCGAAGAGGACGAAGACGCCGGCGTCGAGATGAGCCGAAGCGTTTCGGCGGCCCGCGAGACCGCGTAAGCCAACAGTGAACGGGCACTTCTCCACGTAACTGTCCTCCTCCTTCTTCGGCGTCATGCGGCTACCGGGACGTTTGTTTTGAGGATACCGTTTAGTAGGAACTCCGCCCAAAGTCCCACCATTAGGAAGGTGTAAGCGTCCCGAACGGAGTTCAATCCGTTGGCGAGGCGGGGGGTCTTTTCATGTTTTCAGGGGCTTACACGAATCCATCAAAATTGGCACAGCCTCTGCTTACTACCAGGTCAATTGGGTCTGCGACCTGGAACTTTCAACGGCTTTCAACAAGACAAGTGCGACTATCCGCGGGAACATTGTGCGCCGGAACGCACATGCCGTGCAGTAACGCAACGACGGAGCGCCCTCGGGCATACCATTCACCGGCATGCAGTCCATCTCATTGTTCGGGCAGAACGGCTACAGCCTCGCCATGATGCCGAAGCGGTCGGCCAAACGCATCTCTACGAGTGCGCAAGAGACGGCTATGCCGGGCAGGACGATAGCCCCGGCAACCGCCGATGCCCAAGCGTCACACATGAGGTCGTGGGCCATCGAAAAGGGCGCCACGCATAGCACGTACTTGTCCTGCCCGTGGAAGGATTTGAAGACGGAAAAGCCCGGCCGCTCCTTCAAGCCGGATGGCCGAGGCGGCTCGCTTACAGGCGCCCCGGCTCCCAAGCGGCAGAGGTTCGACGGCCATTGCTTCGGCGCGAATCCGGGGCGCGAGTTGGACGGCATGTGCCACCCGCTAGAAACCGCAACTGTATGCCAGCGGAGTAGCTGGATACTGTGAGTCGTCCACACGTGGCCGGTGCGCCACGCTTCCCGGGCGGCAGCATCAACGTCAACCCCATTGCAGGAGGGACCAACGACCCATGGCTAAAACGAAACTGGAGTACATCTGGCTGGATGGCTACAAGCCCACTCAAAGCCTTCGCAGCAAGACACGGATCGAAAAGGATTTTAGCGGCAAGCTGGAAGACTGCCCGATGTGGTCGTTCGATGGTTCCTCGACCGAACAGGCTGAAGGGGGCAGTTCCGATTGCCTTCTGAAGCCGGTATTTATCTGCCCCGACCCCGGCCGCAAGAATGCCTATCTCGTCATGAGCGAGGTGCTCAATCCCGATGGGACGCCGCACGAATCCAATGGCCGGGCGCTCATCGACGACGACGACGATGACTTCTGGTTTGGCTTCGAGCAGGAATACACGGTCATGGATCCGAAGACCAGCCTGCCCGTGGGCTTTCCCCCCGGCGGCTACCCGCGTCCCCAAGGACCGTACTACTGCTCGGTCGGCGCGCAGAACGCTATCGGCCGTCAACTCGTTGAAGAACATCTGGACATGTGCCTTGAAGCAGGCTTGAACGTCGAGGGCATCAATGCCGAGGTGATGGCGGGCCAGTGGGAATTCCAGGGCTTCGCCAAAGGCGCTGGCCGCGCCGGCGACGAAATGTGGGTGGGCCGGTACCTGCTCGAGCGCTGCGGTGAAAAGTACGGCCTGGCGATCAGCTGGCACTGTAAGCCGGTGCCGGGCGACTGGAACGGCTCAGGCATGCACGCCAACTTCTCCAACGGCATCATGCGGGACAGCGGCAACAAAGACCTGTTCGAGAAAATCTGCGAAGGCTTCAGCAAGCAGGAACGCATCAAGGAGTGCATCGATGTGTACGGCGCCGACAACGAAAAGCGTTTGACGGGCCTGCACGAAACCCAGTCGATCGACAAGTTCTCCTACGGCGTATCCGACCGCGGCGCCTCGATCCGCATCCCCATCGGCACCGTGGAGGCAGGCTATAAGGGCCGCCTCGAAGACCGCCGCCCCAACTCCGCGGCCGACCCCTACAAGGTGGCCGCTATCATCATCAAGACCGTTAAGACCGCCTGCAAAGAAATGGGCATGTAAGCCCGCTCTAGCACGGCCGACACGAGTCAATTTCGAAGAGCCACCAACCCCGGCCCCGGCCGGGGTTTTTTCGTGCCTGTTCGTATGGTCAATCGTGCGGGCACGAAAACGCCATGACACGGCGCCTCGAGCCAGGCATTTAGGCAAGAAACGACTGAACGGATTGTATGTCCCCGTATGACGCTAACGGCCTAAGGCCAGGATGAGCCAGCACAAAAGCGCACCGGCCGCGGCGCCCCCGAGTGCGGTCAGGGTGATCACATTGCGGCTGCTGAACTGCGTGATGCGTTCACGCAGCGAATAGTCATAGACAGAGATTCTCTCGCCGTTGCGGTAGGCTCGCAAATCGTCGCAGAAGGCGTTCATCGTTTGGTACCGGTCGTCGGGGTCTTTCTGCAACGCCTTGTAACAGATGGCGTTGAGCACTTTCGGGATTCGCAAGCGCGGGGCGGCCTCGATCGGCTGGGGCGTCGGACGCTCGAGAATCATCTCCAGCACTTGGTCGATATCGTTGCCGAAGACCAGGTTTTGCCGAGTCAGGACTTCGAAGAGGACGCTGCCCATGTTGTAGACGTCCGTGCGTTCGTCGATGTTCGCCTTGCCCTCTGCCTGTTCCGGCGACATGTAGAGCGGCGTTCCGTACCGGCGGCCGGGCTGGGTCAGTTCCATCCGCACGGCCTCCTTCCCCTTGGGAAGCTCCACACTGGCCAAGTCATCAATCGGATCCGCCTCCTCGCGGTGGACCTTGGCCAGGCCCCAATCCAGCACCGTGACTTCGCCGAACGCGCCGACCAGAATGTTGGCGGGCTTGATATCCCGATGGATCACGCCGTGGCTATGGGCGTAGCTGATCGTCTGGCAGGCCTGGATCATAATGTCGATGAGGCGGGAAAGCGGAAACTCCCGTTTCGTCTTGATATCCTTTGCCGCGAGCGCCTTAAGGATCTCAGCGAGGTCTAGCCCCTCCAGCTTCTTCATCGTGAAGTACATCGCCCCTTTGCTGTCCCGCCCGAGTTCGTAGAGCGGCACGGTGCCGGGGTGCGAGATCAACGCGGTGACGCGGGCTTCACGCAGAAAGCGTGCGTTCTCCAACTCCGAGTCCAGAAGGTGGTCCCGCAGCGTCTTGTAGACCACGACGCGATTGAGGTTGCGATCCAGGCAGGTCTGCAGCTCCCCCGTGCCCCCTTGGGTCAAGGGCTTGAAATCGCTGTACTTGAGCGAGCCGCTTTTCCAATGACGCGGAAACAGCTCGTCGGTCGTCTCCAGACCAATTTGCTTAGGCGCGTCCTCAGCTTGATCCGGCGCGGCCTGCCCATCGGCAAGCGGAGCTTCTGCAGATTCAGATGGTTCAGGGTTGGACATTACGGCATGGTAGCCACACAGGGGAATGCCTGCAAGAAAGAAAAGGCGTGCGCATCTCCTGTGATAAACTCGTAACGCACAGAAGGGATGGCATCATGACGAATCCATACCATGTACAGACGGCAGAAAATGGCACCATCGCCCTTACAAGGGAAATCCTCGAACGGCTGAAAATCTGTGAAGGCGACACCGTCGACATACGCGAAACGGCAAACGGTATCGAGGTCTCCGTTGTGGATGAAACAACCCAGCGGCAAGTCGAAATCGCCCGACGCATCATGGATGAAAACCAGGACGTCTTACGCAGGCTAGCCGAGTAGCGATGAAAGAGCCAGAGTGGCTCACGGCGGATGCCGTGCTCACGATACATGCCAACCAGATCATGGCGTATGGCGGGCCGCAGGGTGTGCGGGATCAGAGCCTGCTTCAATCAGCATTGGCTCGGCCAGCAAACCTCTGGGACTATGCCGAGGCAAGACCCACTGCCCACGATTTGGCAGCAGCATACGCTTTTGGCATCGTGAAGAATCATCCGTTCGTCGATGGAAACAAGCGCACGTCATTCGTGGCCTGCCTGACCTTTCTGTCTATGCAAGGTTGGGAAATCACCGCTCACCAAGAGGAACGGTATCAGGCCATGTATAACCTCGCGGCAGGCGCAATCAGCGAGGCGGAGTTCGCGGCATGGCTGGAACGAAACTCATCGCGGCTTGACTAGCGCGGGCAGCTTCGCGAAACGGTAATCAGATTATGCGCGAAGCTTAAAACGACAGATTCGGCACGCGTTTGGCGGGCGTGTTTTTGAGGAGCCAATCCTCAATCGCCTGGCCGTGTTCTTTGGCAATACCGGGAAGCACGATGCCGCGATGCGAGTCCTGCATGCGCACGCGGAGAACGGTTCCTACATAGCGCCCATCATTATGACCCAGTGAGGCCCAGGGAATGGCCCACGGACGTGGAATGCCTTCTTCGCGCACACGGACATGTATCGGTTTATCCTCTTTGTACCGTATGCGCTGCTTGAAGTAAGGGTAGAGCGAGGTGCGCGCTTCCAAGGAGTTGGCGCGCGCCACGAGCGTTATACTGCCGCTCCTTACCCAAGAGAGGTACTGCCGCCAATGTATCCATGACAAAGGCACTATCAGAAGTAATAGTCCAAAAGTAATATCATCGAGATCTCTTATGAATCCAGCTGGTCCCGCATCTCCTCCAAAGCGAAGGAGGGAAAGACTCAATAGCGAGACAGATGGCAAGACTAAGGACGCCAACTCTCGCCAGGTGAGCTTGCGCGGCTTTACGTGGATGGTTAATGCGGGATCGTCGTCCACCGCGTGGTACGAAATGTATGGATCGCCGCTGTGCACCTCGTCACCGGCCTGCGCGTCCATTGTAGCCGTGGTTTGCATGTGTTAAGCATATTCAAGTTTTCGCTGCATTACAAGGAGATATTGTCAAATGTTGTGTATGGGTGTGAGATTGCATCCTGTAGGTAAGT
>CAZLBS010000254.1:0-5784 GCA_964557505.1 uncultured Nitrospiraceae bacterium
ATCATCATCTTCATGCTCTTCAAAGACGTCGCCGTGTGGGACGACTGGAAGCCGGCGCGCGAGTTCTTGGACCCCAGCTACGCCGAGCGGATTTATCCAGACAGCGTCTTTCGCACGCGGATGAATACGTGGTCGAACATCGCGTACATACTCCTGGGCTTCTATGCCATTGGGCTTGCCCTGAACGACTGGAAGAAGGGACTCGCCCTCAAGCGCGGATACCTCACCTATGTGCCCATTCAAAGTGCTGTCTTTGGCGTGGCCTGCATCTATCTCGGGTTTGGCAGCGGTTTCTTTCACGCGTCGCTAACGCATTGTGGACAGCAATGTGATGTCGGGGGCATGTACGCCACGATGCTGTGTGTCGCTGCCATCCCCATTGGCAGCTGGATGCCCAGAATCGAGGTGCCCGGCATACGGCGCACGTTTCCGACCGGCCCCCTGATTGCCGCCATCGTGGTAGGCGGCAGCATCTATTTCACTTATTACAAGTGGGAATACTCGTTCGGGGATGTCGCATCTTACTTCATTGCCGTCCTGTTTATTTTTGCGGGGGCCAGCTTCTTTCAGCCCGGCAAGTATCTCCAGATACGCTGGCTCATCGCTGCGCTCGTATCGATTGCCGTCGGAGGCTACATTCGTCAACGCGACATAGACGACCCTTTCGTGGGACCGGACTCAATTTTTCAAGGCCACGCGATGTGGCATGTGATTGCCTGCCTGTTCTTTCTCTTTCTCTTCTGGTACTTCCGCTCGGAAGAGCGCGAAAGCTAAGTCGCGTTCTTGCTTCGTGATGGGAAAAATGCGTTAAGACTCTTTGGGCTTGGAGAGGACGCAGCTTAAGGGAGGCGCGGCTCGCCGTGCTTGAGACCCTCCCCAAAACGGACCCTGAGCCAACTGCGTCCAAAATGCCCGCTTTAACGTTGATGCGGGTATCGCAACTGAAGGCAGATCGCTGGTTCGTGTCTATCCGCGTCATCCATGCCCTCCGCGTTCTATTCTTCCTTCGCCGCTTCGCCGGTCGCGCTGGCTCAGGCGGGCACGGCCTGACGAGTTAGACCGTGGCACACGTTAGGGGGCTCCTTGGCAGATGACGCCTGCTTGCGTTCCCTGTGATACCCCTGCGCCAATCCGCGTCATCTGTAGCGAGCGCGTCCTATTTTTCCTTCTGGCGGTTGTGTGTTGCGGCGGGGGCGGTTGACTCCTTTGGCGCGCTGGGGCATGTTGGTGCGGATTGGGGTCTCATGATGATTCGATTCAAGGAAAGGATGATGCCGCTATGCAGCTCAATGACTACCAGGAACAGCTTTGCTCTCAAAGCCCATCAAACTTCTCGGATTTGCGGGCGCTGTTCTTGAATTGCACCTTGAAGAAGTCGCCGCAGCTTTCGCATACGGAAGGGCTGATGCAGATCGCGAAGACGATCATGGAGAAGAACGGCGTGGCGGTGGAGCTGTTGCGCCCGGTGGATTATGACATCGCGTACGGCGTGTATCCTGATATGGCGGCGCATGGCTGGGACAAGGACGACTGGCCAGGCATTTACGAGAAGGTGAAGGCCGCGGACATCCTGGTGATTGGCGCGTCGATTTGGCTGGGCGAGAAGACGTCGATCTGCACGAAGGTCATCGAGCGTTTGTACAGCAGCAGCGGAGACCTGAACGAGGCGGGGCAATACGCCTATTACGGCAAGGTGGGCGGCTGCCTCATTACGGGCAATGAGGATGGGGTGAAGCATTGCTCGATGAGCATTCTCTACGCCCTGCAGCATATTGGCTACACGATTCCGCCGCAGGCGGACGCGGGCTGGATTGGCGAGGCGGGGCCGGGGCCGTCGTATATGGACCCGGGGTCAGGCGGTCCGGAGAACGATTTCACCAACCGCAACACGACGTTCATGACGTGGAACCTGCTGCACCTGGCGCGTTTGCTGAAGGATGCCGGGGGCATGCCGGCGCATGGCAATCAGCGCTCGAAATGGGACGCGGGCTGCCGCTTCGACTATGAGAATCCGGAGCACCGGTAGCGGCAGGTTGTGAGGCTAGAGGGCTCCTTTGCCGCTGAGGACGACCCGCACGGTGGCAATGAGGAGGCGCAGGTCGGTCGCGAGCGACATGCCGCTGATGTACATCAGGTCGTAGCGGAGCCGGTCGCGCGGGTCGCTGTCGTAGTAGCCGAGCACGTGGGACAGGCTGGACACGCCCGGGCGCACGACCAGGCGCTTGTAAAACAGGGGCACGCGCCGGCAGAAGGCTTCGTGAAAATGGGGCCGCTCGGGGCGTGGCCCAACCATGCTCATGTCGCCCACAAGCACATTCCAGAGCTGGGGTATTTCGTCGATGCGGTGGCGCCGGAGAAACGCGCCGACAGGGGTGAGGCGCGGGTCTTTCGCTTCGGCCATAACGGGCCCGCTCAATTCCTCGGCGTTCATTTTCATCGAGCGGAACTTGTAGATATGAAAGACGCGGCCGTGTTTGCCGACACGTTCTTGGCGGTAGAGCACGGGCCCGGGCGAGGTGATTACGGTGAGTGCGGCCGCGAGCAGGCAGACGGGGATGGCCAGCAACAACCCGATGCCTGAAACGAGGACATCGATGACGCGCTTGATGCGCACGTAGCCCGTATTGGCGGGCACTTCGCCGACCTCGAGCAGGGGCACGCCCGCGATGGCGAGCACATCGTGATGCTGAAAGAAGAGGGTGTCGTGGAGGCTCGGATAGAGAAACGTGCGCTCGCAGCGGGTGATGCACAGGTCGAGGAGATCGAGAAATTCATCGAGGCCGCTGCCCTCGCCCACTAGGATCACCTCGAGCGGCATGCCGTTTTTTTGCATGCCCTGTCCTTCGAGGCGCGCGCGAAATTCGTCCGTTGTGAAGGGTTCGGCCTCCATCATGTGCCCGGCGCGCGCGTTGATCTCCCCGCAGATGCGGCGGGTCTCCTCCGGCACGCCGACGACGAAGAACTTTCGCCTGAGCGCGCCGACGCGTGGGGCAATCGCACTGGAGCCGAACCGCCAGAAGGCGATGAGCAGTGCGCCAGCGATTGCGCCGAGTCCTACTTCGCGAATGGAGATGGCCCGCCAGGTGTCGGGAATGAGCGCGATGACGAGCAATTGCGCCAGCATGGCCGAGCCAAGCCCTATCCAAGCGTAGTAGATGGCATCGAAGCGGTCGCTGAGCGTGCTGGCCGTGTAGGCTCCGGACATGGAAGCGGCCACCATGAAGAAGGCCACGCAGATCATGCGGTCGCGCTGGAGCACGTCGAGGTCGGTATAGACGAGCGTGTGCAAGCGCGCGAGCGTGGCCACGTTGAGGCCCACCCAATACAGCAGCGCGTCCGTCACGAAGGACAGCACGGTGAAGGTGCGCCTATCGGTCATTGCAGCCATGGTGATTCCGGTCTTCTTGCGGCCCTGAAGCTTGCCCCGCGCAAAAGCCAGAGTCTATCGCCCCGGGCGCAAGCATGCAATTCGCAACTGCTATACGAGTAACAGGAAGGCGACGAGAAACACCTCGATGAAGAGATGCGCGAGGAAGGGCCAAAGCGCCGAGCGCCGCCAGACGGCCCAGGCCGCCGGCATCAAGCTATACCCCAACACGCCGGCGCATTCCAGCCAGTGTTTGCCCTGCCCGACATGATAGGCCGTTTCGATGATCGGGATGAGGGCGCATGCGGCGAGGGCGCCGCGCGCGGGCCAGCCCTCGAGCACATGCCGCACTAGGACATAGCGCATGAGAAATTCCCAGCCGAGCAGCCAGCTGGTCATCCAGGCTAGTTGAATGCTCAGGAAGCGTAGCTTGCCCTCCAGGGGCAGGCTGGCGTACGAGGGATAGTAGAGGCGCAAGTCCGGAAAGACGGCGACAATACCGACGGCGAGCGCCCCCAAGAGGCAGAGGCCAAGCAAAATGGCGAGGTCGATGACACGGAAGTTGCGGGGCGAAAAATAGCGCCAGTCCATATAGGGCACGCAGAGCGCGAACGGGACGGCAAACCAGAGGACAAATTTGAAGGCATCGAAGCTTGCGCCGAACCGCCACTGCAACGCGTCGATATCGAGCCGGAGGGCCAAACAGTCGAGCGCAAGCACTGCGGCGGCATACGCAAACCAGGCGGCAAAGAGCCTTTGTCGTGTCGTTTGCGTCATGGTGGGCGGCAGCATAGCAAAGGCGCCGCGCGCCAGCCACCTGCCGCTCCCCGCCCCCCATTCAAGCTTCAAGTGCGCGGGGGTTGGCGCGGCGCGGATCGCTTGGTAGAATGCAGCACGCTCCGGGCAGGAGGCATGCATGTTTGATCATTTGGTAGAGCGGCTCATCAACGAGGCGCAGCAGCGGGGCGCCTTTGAAGGCCTTGAAGGTCAGGGCGAACCCCTGGCCATTCTCGCCGAACCCTATGATGAGATGTGGTGGATTAAGCGCTTCATTGATCGCGAGCACCTCCACTTCTTGCCGGCCGCGCAGAACGTCTTGCAGCCAAGTCAGACGAATTTGGAAGACATCTTGTCGCTCCGCAGCGAGGCGGAAGTGCGCCGCCGGGTTGCGGCGGTCAACCGGTATCTTGCGAAATACGAAGGTCCCTGCCGTGCCAAGCCGTTGCGTGCGGAGGCGGTCGTCCGAGAGTGGCGTACACGCCGGCGCATGCGTCGAGAAGCCTCATGAGCGGGGTGTGCCCCTGGCGCCGGGAAGGCGCGCGCGCGTTTGCCCATGCCGCGGGCCGCTTGCATGCCCGCGAATCAGGCACCATTGCCTCTGAATGGGGCGACGTGCTCGCCATGCTCCACCCGCAATCGCTGGTGCATGAGCATCCCAGGCCGTTTCACTTCCGCCGCGAATACATCGCGCAAGACCACATGCCCAAAGACGTGACCGATTGGGTCTGGATCGATTTGGACTTCCCCGATGAAGAGCATGTGGTCACGGTGCTGCATCCGGCTCCAGATCTTGTCCAGCCTACCTACGGCACGCTGGGCTATGAAGCGGCGTGGACCAACTCCTTGATGGGCGTCGAACTCGCGCCGAACGGCAGCGCTCCACCGGTGGAGGGGGTGACCATTCGCCCGGTGTCGGCCCAGGATGACTTGGCCCGCATTGGGACGGCCTCTTTCGGCACGAGCCTGCCGCCGGATGTGCTGGAGCATCCCAAGCTCGTCTACGTGCTTGCGGAAAGCGGGGGCGGCTTGGCGGGGCACGCACGGCTCGTGCTGACGGAAGGCGGCATCGGGTATACCGGCGGCATCGAGGTGTTCGAGGCGAACCGCCGGCGGGGCATCGGCACGGCTTTGATGCATGCCCTCCATGCTGCCGCGCGGGCACATGGCATGGACAAGGCCGTGTTGGTTCCCTCGCGCATGGCACGCGAGGCGGGCTTTTTCGAAGGACTGGGCTACAAGCCCATCATGCCATTGATGGTCTTGGTGCCGAAGGCGGTTCGTTCGGCACAAGCGCCCGCGTAAGCCGCGCTTAGGGGGCCGTCCAGTGACCGGTCCAAGCGGCGCCGCTCCATGCATAGCTCGCGCGCACATGCCCCTTCGCGCGGAGCAGCAAGACATCCATCGCATGGATTTCCACTTCCACGATGACCAACCGGCTGAGCGCTTCTGCCTCGATGGCTTGCAGGCCGTTGGCTTCGTGCGGCTTGTTGAAGACGGGCTCCGGATCTTCATGCGGCGCTTCGAGCGGCGTGCCCGGCGCATGCGGAACGCGGTAGCATTCACGCGCCATAGGCTGCATGGCGGCCCAAGCCTCACGCGCGGCGGCATCATTCCGGTGCAACTGCGCTATGCCTTCA
>CAZLBS010000254.1:5794-6026 GCA_964557505.1 uncultured Nitrospiraceae bacterium
AGCGAATCTGCAAGCGGTCTGCGCCGTCATACCACAGCAAGGCCGCTCGCGGCGATGCGCCCAGTTCGGCCACTTTCGGGCTCCGCGCGTCGGCATGAAAGCGCACCCGTCTGGAAGCTTCATGCGCCCGCCGCAGCACGACGGTACGCGCGCGCGGAGAGCCTTCCGCGGAAAGCGTGGCCACGGTCATCAGCCGAAAGGGGCTATGGCGATCGCGCGTGGCGCCGTCCAG
>CAZLBS010000255.1:0-1073 GCA_964557505.1 uncultured Nitrospiraceae bacterium
ACGCTCGCGGGAAGGCGCCTCGCGTGGTACGACGCCCCGGTGCAGTGCGGCGAATTGCCCGAACGGCCCCGGCGCATGGACATGCCCGTGCTCGCCATCTACAGTGCCGAGGAAGAGGCGCCGCTCGTGCTCGATCACATTGGCGGGGCCTACGGGGAGGCTTTGCTCGCAGCGGGCATCAAGCCTGTGCTCGCCGTCGATGGACCTTATGCCTGCGGCAGTGCTGAAGTCGTCGTGCTCCAGGGCGCCCCCCCTGCTACGGCCACGACCTATCTCATGGATGCCGACGGCAACGTGGTGATGGAATCCTTCGGCCTGCCACTGGTCAGGGAGTTGGAATTGCGCCTTGCGACCTCGCGCTAGCTGGCCGGTAGTCCTTTTCCTCTTCGGCTTAATTGGCGGGGGCTTCGGCCTCGCCGCATGGGCCGCGGAACTGCGCGTCACCGTAACGCTTCCGGGCGGCCATGAGCCCGCGGCGCCTGCTTTCGTGTGGCTCTCGCAAGAAGATGCGGTGCGGATGCAGGAGACGAATGCCTCAGGCGCCGTCACCTTTCCTGGCACACAGCCTGGAGAAGCGGCCTTGGTGGCCTGGGCGGAAGGCTACGGCGCGGATGGTCTCACGGCGCACGTCGTGGGCGACGGCACGGCTTCACTCGAGTTGCGGCCCGCGGGCGGCATGGCCTTGCGCGTGCTCGACACAACGGGCGAACCTGTTGCCGGCGCCCGCCTGCATTCCGCTATCGTAAACAGTACCTTCGTTGTGCCTTGCGACGCGCTAGCCACAGCAGGGTTTCCGGAAGTCCGCAGCGGACCGGATGGTCTCATGCGCGTCCCGTTCGTGGCGGCGGCGGGCCATGCGCGGTTAACGATACGCCATCACCTGTATGCCCAGGCCGATGTGGCATATGCGGCTGCAGGCGCCGAAACGCACACCATCATGATGCGGCCAGGCCAGCGCGTACGCGGGCGCGTATTCACGCCGGACGGAGCGGGCGCGGCCGAAGCTGAAGTCGCGGTCATCGCGACGACCACGCAGGGCTTTCGAGAGCGGGCGCGGGATGCCACCGGCGAAG
>CAZLBS010000255.1:1083-1488 GCA_964557505.1 uncultured Nitrospiraceae bacterium
AACACCCGACCGCGCTATGTCGGTGGTACAGGGTGCCGCGCCGCCGCCTGTGCCGCTTGTCGTCCTCGCAGGCGCCGAGCCGCCTCCAGGGGAATTGACGCTGCTGCCGCCGCGGACCGTAACGGGCGCCGTGCAGACGATGGCGGGCGCGCCGGCGCCGGGCGTTCGCGTCGACTATGTCGTGTATGGCGCCATCGCGGAGACTGCGTACACGGACGCGGAAGGCGTTGTTTCCTTCGAGCGGGCAGGGCCTCATGCGGGCGCGCTGCAGGTACACCCTCCAGCGCGGCATTATGCCCTGCGCTCGGCGATGCCCATTGCTGCCGGCGAAGCGGACGCCTCAACCCCGTCCTTTGTATTGGATGAACTGCCCAGTTTACATCGCTTGCCGGCACTGCCGACTAC
>CAZLBS010000255.1:1498-6022 GCA_964557505.1 uncultured Nitrospiraceae bacterium
TTTGTATTGGATGAACTGCCGACCTTTCGGGGGCGGGTGCTCGGATCGGATGGGGCGCCCGTGAAGGACGCGCTCGTGTCGACGCTGAATCTGGAACCGCCGCGATGGCAGCTGACCGACGCGGATGGCAGCTTCACATTAGCGCTGGAGAAGGCGCCTCCGGGCAACGTATTGGCCTACCGTGTTGAACATCCCCGCCGCTTTCAGCGGAGCGAGGTCGCCCATGGCGTCGAGGATGCCGCGCGGCGCGACATAGTGCTCGAGCCCTATGACCCGGATGAGACCCGCGTACGCGAGGGCGCTCAGCCCGTCAACGATCTCGAGCATCTGGCGGGCGAACCGGCCCCCCAATGGGATGCCGAACTTTGGCGCAATGTGGATGAGCCGCTTTCGCTCGAATCGCTGCGGGGTCATGTGATTGTGCTGACGTTCTGGGGAGGGTTCGCCGCGGAGGGCTATCCGCGCTGGCGTATGGAAGAGTTGCGCGCCTTGCACGCGGTGCTTGATGGCGCCGATGATGTCGTGTTTGTAGCGCTGCATGACGGCGCGAGCCTTGAAGAAGATTACGACCTCTACGTAGAGGAATATGGCCTCACGTTTCCTGCCGCCCGCGACCTTGAAACCGGAACGACCTTTGATGCCTACGACATCCGCGCCATTCCCCAGACCGTACTCATCGATAAAGAAGGGCTGCTCCGGCACTATGATGTTGACGGCCGCATTCTGGAATTGATCAAGGTGCTTCGCAGATAAAAGAAGACCCGCTCCCCTTTCGGAAAGCGGGCCTGGATTGACCGTTTTGGAGAGACGCGCGCAGGCGCTAGAGGGCGGCCATGCGGCGCTGAAGCGAAGACTTTTTCCGCCCGGCGGCATTTTTGTGAATCATGCCTTTCGCCCAGGTGCGGTCGATTTCCGCCAGGGCAACGCGCACGGCCTCCGTCTTTGCTTCTTTGTCGAGCGACTCATCGGCAAGCGCGGTATCGGCCTTCTTTAGGTACGTCTTCATGCGCGACATGCGGTTCTGATTCCGCAAGCGGCGCTTGGCCGTGTGCAAGATATCCTTCTTCGAACTCTTCTTATTCGCCATCAAATGCTCCGTTGTCCGCCATCATTCCGGCGGCGTCGCTCAAAGCGGCTTCCAACAGCCGCTGCAGGTTGCTAAACAGGCCGAAATCATAGCACCTTTATGGGCACGCTGCAAGTCTCCGCTCGCATGCGTCCTTACTTCTTGGCGCGAGGCGCGCGAATCTTCTCCGGGCTCGTATCGCTGCTGTCCGGGGCATAGTCGAAATAGCCGATGAACATCTCTTCATACGTCTGTTCGCCAAACTCGACATAGGCCGCCGGGTCTGGATTGAACGGGTTGCGCGCCGAATTGTCATGCGCTCCACGCGCGGTAATCACGGTGCCCTCGGGCAGATGCATCGGCTCTTCCAAGCGGTACTGCAGCTGCCAGTTGAAGTCATAGTAGGGCACCGAGAGGATCTTCTCTTTCGGCCCGTCCGGCTTTTGCACGTAGTACTCGAACCAACTCCCGCGGTAGTGCATGTGAGGCGCGAACGAATACAGGGTGCCGGCCTCGGGCATGACGTAGCTGGCCTCGGTCACGTAATTCGGATCGTGCGGCGGAATGAACAGCTGCAAATCATTCACCGCATGGGTCTGCAACTCGCGCTCGGGCGGCGCATCGTGAAACCACAGGGCCATCTCGGTTTGATCCCGGTGCGGCTTGCCCGTGGTGTTGTAGTGCAGCTGAAAGATCATGATGGAGCCCTTGGGCAAGAATTTGCCGGTACCCTCGGGGGCCGGCTCCGGATTCTGCCCGGGCACGTAACCCGCGAAGTACCCCTCGAGACCGGCCTGCTGGTCGCGCTGCAAATGCTCATACCAGCTCGGATACTGAAGAAAGACGAGAACGTGGTGGGTGGCCTCGAGGCTGGTGGGCCGCACTTGCACCGCACGCACCCACTGGTCTTTCTCCAGCTTTGGGCGAACGTAGGTGTATTCATAGTCCAAGACGCCTTCCGGGGGGATGTCGTAGGGCTCGGGCACTTGGACGACCAAGTCGGGCTTGCCGAAGTGCCAGCCCTGATACGACTGGGCCGTCTTGCGCTCGGACAAACGCTTGGCGGCGGTCTGCAGGGGGTCTTCTTCCCCGCCTTTGGGCGCGCCGGCATCGAGCCACGCCAAGAGCTTTCGTTCTTCATCCATGGTCAGGCCTGAGTGGTTGGCCCACTCGCCATAGTTGTCGTCGGCGTGCCATGGCGGCATGCGGCGGTCGAGCACTACTTGCTTGATCATGCGCCCCCAGCCGGCCACGTCGCGGTGGCTTTCCATTTCAAAGGGGCCGATGTTGCCTTCGATGTGGCACGTCATGCACTTCTTCGACAAGATGGGAACGATGTCATGGGCGTACGAGACTTGTTCCGGCGCCGGCAGCAAATTGATGAGACATCCCTTGGTTTCGGTGAAGGCGGGGTCGGGCTCGCCGCCCGCCAAGAACGCATCGATGGCGTCCATCAGATACTCGTTTTCGGCCTCGTCCTTGCGGGCCCCATAGTCGAAGCGGTCGTCGACGGAGCCGCGGTACATGATGCGCCAGCGTTTCGGCTCGATGAGAATGGCTTCAGCGGTTCGCTGGGTGCCCAGCATCCGCGTCACGCTTTGCCGCTCATCCATCAGGACCGGCAATTCGATGTCGAATTCTTCCGCCTCTTTCGCCACCGCTTCCGCGTCATCTTGTAGATTGGGATTGATCATCAAGAACTCGATGCCGTCGTCCGAATACTTCTCGGCAAGACGGTGAATCTTCGGGAGCGACTGCCGCACGATGGGGCAGCCATTGCCTTGGAAGTAGAGCACGATGCCCTCTGCGTCGCGCATGCGGTAAAGTTCGTGCGAGCGCCCTTCGTAATCCGTGAGGCGGAAATTGAGCACCTTCTCGGGCAGGTCTCGCGATTCGGCATCCTCCGCATACGCGGGCGTGGCGCCGCCTGGCATGATGACCGCGGCTGCGAGAAGAAGAGCGGCTACTGGCCACATGTGTTGGACCGCACCGGCCATCCGTTTCATTTGCTGGCTCCATCCTTTGCTGATGACGTGATTGCGCATGTTTCGTGTGCGTTTTGGACCAATGCTCACGTGGCGGGTTTCAGCGCAATCGCATTGTTTACGCGAGAGACGACGCGCTACACTCTGGCGTCATGCCGGTCTCACCTCCTCGCTCGAAGCTTGTCGAATTGCGCATGCGCTATCCCGTGCCTTTCGAGGCGCTGGCACTCGCTCTATATCTCGCCATTGTCCATGCCTGGAACCTCGCGCTGCAACCTCTCGGGCCAGATTACGCCGCCTTCGAACAAACGCTCACTCGTCCGCCGACTCCGCATTCCAATCTCCTTCTATGGGAGTTGACCCTATTTCGCGACCGCTGGCCAATGTACATGATGGTTAACCTTTTTTACAGCTACGCCATCATGCTCGCCCTGTACCGTGTCATCAACATCATGTTGCCAGGCGCGCCTTGGTTGGGCATTTTTGGGGCCGTCCTGTGGATGTGCAATCCTGCACGGCAAGAAGCGATGCTCAGCACGACAGGCATTTTTTACTTAGCGCCGGCAATGCTAGCACTCACGTTGCTGTGCCTCTGTGCGGAACACAACGTGCGGCAGCGGCTTCACCTTCTCGTGCTGATTGGAATTCTGGGGGCCGCCTCGGTCGCGCTTTTCGAGGATCTGGTCTGGTTGGGCGCTGTCATGCTGCTGTACGAATTTCTCTGCATTCGGCACAGCCGGCATCCAGGACGGCAATTGATTGCGTTCGGCTTGCTGGCCATCGGCCTTTACTGCCATGCAACTCAATGGCTTACAATGTCTTGGCCGATCAGCAGCATGTACACGCCTCTTTATCTCATCTTCTATTGCATTGGGCTCTTGCCGGACACTGTTCGGATGTTTGAAATGCGCCCCTCGATGGGGTGGCTGTCGGCGGGCGGCGCGGTCCTCCTGCTCGTCATGCTCTGGCGCAGCGTGCCTTACGGGGCCTTCAGATTCGGGGTCTTGGCGATGCTGCTATGGCGGCTCCAACCGGCGCCGGAGCCCTTCGACTATACGCACATGGTTGGCGGCGGCCAACTGGCTGTCCCCGCGGCGTTCTTCATGATGGCCTTCATCGGCGCGTACGTGCGTGCCTCGCGCAGCAAGCGCTGGGGGCATGTGCTCACGACGGCATCCATCACCATATCGCTGGTTTTCTTTGGCATACAGGGTTATTCGGCTTCGTATTGGCATGCGGCAAACCGCATGCTCGCCGCATTCGAGGCTGCTGCGGAAAAGCAGGCGAAGCGAGTGCCTGATGAGGTCTGTGTCGTTGTGGCCCCCGATGTGCAGTTCTACGGCGGGGCTGCCATTCAGCCGTCGCGCGCGGCACGCATTGGCCTCAGCGGATTGCCGGCGGAGCGCCTTCTTGCCGCCGCGCCCATTCACTACCCCGATGATTCGGATACGGAAATCATGGTGCGCCGCATCG
>CAZLBS010000256.1:0-4696 GCA_964557505.1 uncultured Nitrospiraceae bacterium
CCCCGCAAGCGATGTCCACATGTAGACCTTGGCGAACCAGCCCCAGCCCGTCCAACTGCCGAGCGCAGCCGCCACGGCCAATACGGCGCAGGCCCCGCCATTGCTGACGATGCCCACCCACACCGCGCTTGCAGGATAGCTGCCGCGCACTGCGCCGCGCAGACCAAACGCATACCCCACGACCAAAGCGAGATAAGCCATGCCCAGCAGCCGCGCGAATACCATCGGGTCAGGGACGTTAAATCCCAAGGCCGCGAATACCCAGTCTGGAAAAAGCAGTAGCGGAATGACCCAGGCCAAGATAGTCAAGACGATCTTGACGATGAGAACAACGGATAAGCCGTTCATGGCCGTGCTCCCGCGGGCATTTGGGAAGGCGTTCCCGCACGCAGAGCCGCCATGCCGGGAAGAGCCTGCCGCACTCTCGAAGGAAAGCGGCTACACCTGCGAACAGGGCGCCGCCTTGAGGAAGATGTTGGTAATGTTGCTGAGAATCTTGTCATCGGCGTATTCGGGTTTGCTGCTCAGGGCTTTCCACTCGGGGTCGTTGACGAATGTATCCCAGTTGGCCTTACGCTCGTCGTGGCTCTCGAAGGCGAGCATATAGGTCAGGTTCGGCATGTTGGGGCCCGCGAGGGCTTCGCCGAAGAACACGGGGTGCAGCCCGCATTTCCGGAAGATGGCGATCTCGCCCTGGTTGAACATCTCGATTTTTTTCTGGCCGGTCTTGACGCTTGGGCTCTCGTAGATGCGCAGTTGAATGACCTTGCCGAGCGCCTCGACGGGGGTCTCGATGTGCGGCATGCCCTCGAAGGCCTTGAACAGGGAAGTCTGCATGCGCGCATAGGCAGGCGCATCGGCCGGGGCGTCGATAAACGCCGCACCCTTTTCGAGGTGCTCGTCATCAGACATGAGACGCGCGTTCAGAGTGTTGACAGACGGCATATCGGGATGCGGGATGAGCACGTAGCCCGGCGTAATCCCGGCTTCAGGATAGAACACGCCGGCAGGTTCGATGCCGAAGCGGTTGAGCGCGGGGATGAAGGCGCCGCGCATGTAGCTATTGAAGCCGTCGCGCTGTTCGGCAGTGTCGAATTGGTATTCGCGCCACTCGAACACCTGACGTTGGGGCCCGGCGGCGTGCGCGTTCGACTGACTGCTGCCGGCGGCCATGGCCCCGGCTCCGGCCGCGCCCGCTGCACTGATGAAGTCTCGGCGGTTCATGTCGTCTCCTTGAGGCACGTGCTCGTTGGCAGCCCCCTTCCGTTGGGCGCCAAGTAGGTTTCCCCAAACTGGCTGGCATAAAGAAGCGGCGTGCTAGGCGGCCTGCTCCACTGGGGCCTTTCGGGTGCGCTCGGCGAAATCGTCGATTTCCGTTTCTCTCTCGAAGCCGACGATGACGCAATCGGTGCAGCCGGAGTTGAAGGCATAGGCGATGGACGTGTTGCGCCGCTCGTCGCTGTTGCGGAACCGGCCCTCGCCAATGATCTTCATGCCGACGACGCCTTGGCCTTGCGCGCGCAACTGCCGCAGAATGTTGGCGACCTTAGGCACTTCCTCCTCGGTCTTCACGTCCATGCTGGCCGCGTATGGATTGATGCGCGCGTGCACGCTTTCGCACCAAGGCTCATTGACGGATTCGGCCAGGGACTCGAGCGTGTGAAACGAGCAGCCATGCGCGCGGATGAGCCCGCGCTTTTTGAGCTTCGCCAGCCGCTCCATGTCGTCGCTGAGTTCGGTGCGCCAGCCGGGAGAGCGCACGCAGTGCATGAGCAGCAGGTCGATGTAGCTGGTCTTCATTTCCTTGAGAAAGCGCTCGACCACGACATCCGCCGGCGGGCGCTCTGTCTCGGGGATGCCGCCATCACGAAACCAGATCTTGCTGCAGACGACGTAGTCTTCGCGCGGAATGCCCTCGAGTGCGGGGAGAATGTAGGGATGCGAGCCGTAGAGGTCCGCCGAGTCGATGAAGTTCACCCCGCGATCGAATGAGTTGCGCAGGAGTTGGTGCAGGCCTGCTTCGCCGAGGCGGGTCTGGTTGGACTCCCGCATGCCGCCGCGCATGCCCGTGCCGATGCCGACGCGCGAAAGCTTGATGCCGGTCTTGCCCAATGCGACCTGCTCGAAGGGGTCGTGCTTGACCCTGGCGGGTGCTTCGGCCAACGCGATGCCCGTGCCCAGAAACAGCGTGCTCGCGCCCGCCGCCGCCTGCGTTAGAAATTGCCTGCGCTTCATGCCCATCCGGCTGCCCTCCAAACTGTTGCCCCCAGCCTAGCACGGAAGACGAAAAAACAAAACCACCTGCCGGCAGAAAGATGTCGCCGCAGGCTTGGGCTGCGCGGAGCGCCTTGCAAGGAGCGCACGATTCCTGCATCTACCCGTCATCAGTGAACATGATGTCCGGGTGCATGGGTGCAAGTTATGGTTGCGCTGCTTCAACGTTCAAAGGAGATGCGCACCATAAAGGGACCGAAGCTGCTGTCGAAAGGAACGTCGAGCCAAATTGCCCGGCTGGGCGTCTCGACTGTGTAGTTCGCCCCGCGTACGACGATGGGAAGACTGAGGCTCAGAACCGAACCGGCTTCCTCCGACAGCCCTGCTTTGGCCGAACCAGCCATGATGTTGACCAGCTCTTGCAAGGCGTCGATGATTTCCTCGTCGATGTCTTCAACGGTTTCCATCAGCAGCGCGCCGCACATGGCAAGGGCGGTGTCGTGAGGCATTGACATGGCAACGGTGCCGCGCAAGGCGCCAGTGATGTCGATGAGCGCCATGATATGCCCAGAGGCGTGCTCCCCGCCGCTCAGGCCCGGGCTGCCGCGCCGTACCGTGCCGCCCAGCATGACATTGACCAACTCCTTTACGGCCCGCAGAAAGGGATTGATGTAGGCCGCCTGCAGTGTGATGGGACGGCCCTGGTCATGCTCGACTGCCATTTCGTTGCCCCCGCTTGCGTTGCCTAGCCGCCCATCCCAATACGACGCACGGCCAGCCCTCTATGACGAAGTCTAGCATGCCGAAGCCCGCAGGCCAAGCAACCAAAACATGAAATTATCGTTTAACTCGCCAAAGGCTAGCCCTTCTATATCCAGCGGGACGTACAAAAAAGGCCGCCGACGCGGCGGCGGCCCATACTGGACAGGTACTTGTGCTCGGCCCTTGAGCTATTCGACGCTCGCGGCTTGGCCCATGTCGACCTTAATGCCGACCTCGGCGCCCACTTGGCGTTTCGATAGTTCCCGGTCGATCAGGAAGGTGGCGCCCGCTTCGCCGTTAACGAACTTCAACTGCTTGCAGATGTCGTCCGCGGCGGCCTCTTCTTCGACTTGCTCGGCCACAAACCACTGTAAAAAGTTGTGGGTAGCGTGGTCGTTTTCTTTCAACGACAGGTCGACCAACTCGTGAATCTTCTTCGTCACGATCTTCTCGTGCGCCAGCACGTCGTCGAAGGCCTGTTTCGGGTTTTCCCAGTCTTGCGGCGGTTTCCCAATGGCCAGCAATTCCACGCGCGCATCGCTGTCAATGATGTAGCGGAAAAACTTCATGGCATGGCTCATCTCTTCTTGCGTCTGGATGTACATCCAGTTGGCCATGCCAAACAGGCCGAGGTCTTCAAACCAGGCGGCCATGGCGGCATAGTGATAGGCTGAGTACATTTCATAATTCATGTGCTCATTGAGGGCTATGGTCATCTTGTCGCTGAGCATCGTTGCCTTGCTCCTTCACGAGCCACGCAACCGCGTGGCGGTTTCCCCGGATAGTGGCGCAAACCGCGGGCATCATGCCAACTATTTCTCGGGGCAGGCGATCACCTGTTCAGCAGTACGAACGCCAGAATGTTCACCATGCAGGGCCTGCGCGCTACTCAAAGAAACGGAGCGCGAAGCCTTTCGTGAGTGCAACCAGGGCTTGCTGGAGAGGCGAGAGCCCTTCGAGGGCGGCGGCGGCCTTGGGCTGGCGGGAAAGGTGATGCACGTGCTTCATTGTGTTGCAATCCTCGTTCGTATGTCCGCACGGCGTGCTGCCCCGGGCGGGTCCGCTCGGCCGTGGGTACCCCATGCGGCATCAGCTTACTGCATGGAGAGGGACGCCCGCCACCGGCCGCGGCGTGCGGACAAGGCTAGCGGCGCAGACGCGCACGCCCCCCCGTGACGGCTTTCTGGCCGGCGTGGTTGAGCACATCGAAGTGCACGTCGCGCCCGGCCGGCGCCGGTTCGATTTCACGGACGGCAATGTGGATGGGCGTGCCCGGCTCGACCATGCCGGCGAACATGCCGTCGAGTTCGGTCAGCAGCGCGGGATCGCCCCCCGCCTCCTTCGACAAGATGGCCGTGACCGCGTAGGCCAGGGTGGCGGTGCCTTGCACGATGATTCCCGGAAGCCCGACAGCCTGCGCGAATTGGGGCGAACTGTGGATGGGGTAGTGAATGTCGGCGCAGCCGTCGTAGATGTGCGCGGCGAGCGGATGCAAGGGGATGGTCTCCCCCCATTGCTCATCGCGGATGCGCTTGCGCGCAATTTCTGGGATGCCGTCGAGCGCGCGTCCGCCGTCCGTGCAGGTCACATCGCGCAGCATGGCGCCGGAATACTCGGTGAACACAGGCTCGCCTGAGCTATCCGTGGCTTCGTAACACATAACCATGTGGGCGCCCGCGCGATGCCTATTCAATGCGGCGATGGTCCCCTGGATCGTGAG
>CAZLBS010000256.1:4706-5985 GCA_964557505.1 uncultured Nitrospiraceae bacterium
CCGGGCGCATGGGCCGGTGAAAGCGCAGGCTCTCGGTGTAATGCACCTGGCGCTGCTGCAGGCCCATGGGCAAGTCATGTTCCGTAACGTAGGTGTCGAGGTCCCGTGAGATCATCCAGGTCAGCGCGGCCGCGAGCATGGGATGGGCCGTAATGCCGCCGCTTCGCGTGTCGTCGAGATAACGCGGATTCGTGTCGAAGATGGCCGCCGCATAATTCATGAGCCGCCGCGCATCGAGTTGCACGGTCAGCGGCTCTAGCGCGCTGCCGACGTATTCCGAAGTGATTTCCATGTAGCCCCGGGCTCCCTCTTGCTGAGGTGAAAGGTGAGCGCAGGACCATATCACAAGCGCAGCACAGGCCGCGTTGGACTATATTGGACTACAGGTGGAGTTGCGGCAATGCTTCGCGCACGCGGCGCTCCATCACCCGCATCAGCCCTTCATCGATTCCAAGCGGCGCGGTGACCACATAGGGAATGCCGGGATGTTGCGCGGCTGCTTCGGCGGCCATCTCCGGAATGTCGCTCATGCTGTGCCGTCCTGGGGCCAAGAAGTACGGGTGAATGACCACCTTCACGGCCCCGCGCTCGACGCAGCGCGCAAAGGCTTGCGGGATGGATGGCTCCGCCAGTTCCATATGCGCGGGTTCGACGATGGCGGCACCGGTCAACGCTTGGAAATGCTCGACCACCTCCAACAGCATGTCGTTGGCGGGTGCCTTTCGCGAGCCATGATCGACGACGACGACGCCCACGCCTTCTCCGAAGGGCCATGCCCCTCGGTCTTGGGCGGCACATTGGGCAATGGCGCCGGGCCGTGCATTCGATTCCATAGCGAGCGGCTCCTTGGCAGACCACCGCGCGCCGGATCATGCCGCGCGTTGGCGGCCCTCGGACGAGCGGTGTTTACGCAAACTTGCTTCGAATTCGCGGTAACGCCGCTCCCGCCGGGCCCATTCCTCGGCAGGCATGGCTTCCATCGTCGCCTTCAGCCGCATGAGCGCCGCTTGCACCTCCGGCGTCATGCCTGTTTCCAGCATGTCCAGTTGCACCGGACGCGCCTCGCCGGCCAACCGCGATTCCCGTTTCCGCATGACTTGCACCCTCCTGCGACGCCAAACTCCGCAGCCTGCGTCGCGAAAATTCCATGCGTTAACTTTCGCTTATCTTTTGGTATTATGCCAGCACGCATCGCCCCTGTCAAGCCCTTTCCGCGGCCTGGAGCGCGGGCTTCCCGGATGCCTATGCCGCCGTGCCCATACGGTTTTCCTTGCATCTC
>CAZLBS010000257.1:0-5971 GCA_964557505.1 uncultured Nitrospiraceae bacterium
GATTTCGGCCGTCACAAGCGTGCCGATGCAGCACTCTAGTCCGCCCAGCCGCCGCAGCATGACGAACGCCGTATTGCTTCCCGAATGCTGGAGGCGGCCGGCGTTCAGCGCGTCCAAGATCCGGCCGAGGTCGTGGGCATGCCGCTGCTCTTCCTGGATGAACAGGCGCACTGCCTCGGGATAGGCCGCATCGCCACATCGCCGGGCATAACGCGCGGCGCAGGCTTTGAAGTGCCGCCCTTCCCCTTGTTCCCCAAGCTGAAATTCCTGAATGCTCGGCACTATCGCGGCCCGCACCGTCTCGGAAACGTCCACCCCCTCTTCCCATGGAATGTCACGGCGCGCCTTCAACGACGCCTCGAAATGCCGTACCCATGCCTCGCTCGGCCACAACCAACGCGTGCTACTCATATATTTCTTGCTCCTGTATATTGCGTATACTTGGAAATATAAAGTAAATGGCCGCACGTGTCAAGCGGCGGTAGGCGGAGGAGGGCGAGGCGGCTTAGTTGCCGGTGCGGTGCAACTTTTCGCGGACGCGCTCGCCGATGCCCGGCGGCACGAACGCCGAGATGTCGCCCCCGAACAGGGCGATTTCCTTGACGAGGCGGGAACTCACGAGCAAGCTGTCTTCCCCGGGCATGAGGATGACGGTGTCGAGGTCGGGCGCGAGCTTCTGATTGGTGATGGCCATGGTCAGTTCGTACTCGAAATCGGACACGACCCGGAGCCCGCGAATCAGGGCAATGGCCCCGCGGCTTCGCGCGAAGTCGACAGTCAGCCCGGCGAAGGACGACAGCTCTACGCGCTTCATCCCGCGTGTCGCATGTGCCAACAGTTCAATGCGCTCGTCTGGGGTGAAGAGGGCGCTCTTGGCATTGTTGACGGCAACGCCCACAATGACATTGTCGAACAAGCGCGTTGCCCGGCGGATGAGGTCGAGGTGACCGTTGGTCGGCGGATCAAAACTGCCAGGATAAACCGCGACACGTTCCGGCATGCAGGCGGGCCCCCTTGGATGGTGCTGGAATGCGTCCAGCAGACAGGCAGTATACCAACCGCGCGCGGCGTTCTGCCAAATGGGCACGGCGAACGTATGGCGCTATGCCGGGCTGTTGTACCGCTCCATCAGCGAATTCGCGGTGGGAAGCGACAGCACAAAGCCCGACTCGGGCGCGTACGTCAGCTTGCCTTCGTGCACCTCGGCGCATGCCCGTGCCAGCGGCAACCCAAGCCCGGGGTGTTGATGGTCCTTCGTCGTGAAGTAGGGCTCGAACATCTGTGCCGCGACCGATTCATCGACTGGCATACCCGAGTCGTGCATGGTACAGACAAAGCAGCCCTCCTCGACGCGGGCCTGCACCCGTAGCTGCTTGGTTCCTTCGTGTTCAGCGAGCGACTCGAGGGCGTTTGCTGTCAAGGCCAGGATGGCGACCTCGAAGCGCGGCAAGTCCAGCATGAGGTTCAGCGCATTCTTCGGCAGGTCTGCCAGGACTTCCACGTTCGCCATTTTCAGGTCGTAGGCGCGCACGGCCAAGGCGGCCTCGACGGCCTCCGCCGGATCCGCCAGGGTCGCCACCGTGCGCTCGGGGCGGGCCACACTCGTTAAGGTGTGGATAAGCCCGGCACACCGCCGCACCCCGCTCACGATTTCCTGCGTCATGCGCTGGCCTTCGCCGCTGAGATTCGGCTCCATCCCAAGCAGCTCGGCATACGCCATGATCGCCCCCAGCGTGTTGTTTACATCGTGCGTTACGCTGTTGACGCACCGCCCCACGACGCTGTAGCGAAAGACGCGCGCGACGCGTTCCCGGCCTTCCGCACTGCCCGGATCGACTACACGCCCTGTATCGCCTGCCATGCCTTCCCCCCCGCTGTCCGGCTGCAGCAGCACATTAATGATCCGTGTTCTGCACGCTCACCTAGTATGCGGACGGGGATTTATAGTCTTTCGATGATCGCCTTTGCAAATTCGCTGCATTTCACTTCTTTCGCCCCTTGCATCATCCGGGCGAAATCATACGTCACCACTTTGTCGGCAAGACAGCGCTCCAACGCGTTCGTGATGGCGTCGCCCACTTCGTGCCAGCCGATGTGTTGGAACATCATGGTCCCCGAGAGAATGACGCTGCTCGGGTTGACCTTGTCTTGCCCGGCGTACTTGGGCGCCGTGCCATGGGTGGCCTCGAAGAGGGCCACGCCGGTGGTGTAGTTGATGTTGGCCCCGGGGGCGATGCCGATGCCGCCGACCTGGGCCGCGAGCGCGTCGCTCGCGTAGTCGCCGTTCAGGTTCATCGTCGCGATGACGTCGAATTCCTTAGGCCGGGTCAACACCTGCTGCAGGAAGATGTCCGCGATGGCGTCCTTGACGAGGAGTTTGTCTCCCGGGTCGCCGCCGCAATCGTCCCATCCTACGGCCACTTCGCTGAATTCTTCGCGGACGAGGTCGTAGCCCCAGTGGCGGAAGGCCCCCTCGGTGTACTTCATGATGTTGCCCTTATGCACAAGCGTGACGCTCTTGCGGTTGTGCGTCAGGGCATGCTTGATCGCGGCCCGCACCAGGCGCTTCGAGCCTGTCTCGCTGATGGGCTTGATGCCGATGCCGCTGTCCGGGCGAATGTCCCAGCCGAATTCCGACTTGGCAAACGCGATCAGCTTCTCGGCTTCAGGCGTCGCCGCCTCGAGTTCCATACCGGCATACACATCCTCGGTGTTCTCGCGAAAGATGACCATGTCGACATGCTCGGGATGCTTCACTGGGCTGGGCACATTGCTGAAGTGGCGCACCGGCCGGACGCAGGCATAGAGGTCGAGCTCTTGGCGGAGGGTCACGTTCAAGCTGCGGTAGCCGCCGCCGACCGGCGTGGTGAGCGGTCCTTTGATCGCCACGAGGTATTCGCGAATCGCGTCGAACGTTTCCTCCGGCATGTAGCCGCCCGTCGTCTCATTGGCTTTGGCGCCGGCAAACACTTCCATCCAGGCCACTTCGCGCTTTCCGCCGTAACAGTGCTTGACCGCCGCATCGAAAACCGCCTTGGCCGCTTTCCAAATGTCCGGCCCGATGCCGTCGCCCTCGATAAACGGGATGACCGGCTTGTCGGGCGCCTCAATCAAGGAGTCCAGCTTCATGGAGAGCTTTTCGCCCTCCGGCACCTGAATGTGCGTGAATGTGCTTGTACTCATGCTTCCCTCGGATTTCTAGCGGCAGAGCCGCATGGGCGGCCTCTAGCTACAGCGTCACGAGTTGGACGCGATGGATGTGCGGCAGTGCCTCGACCTTGGCCAACACCTCGTCCGGCACGTCGTTGTCCACGTTCAGAATGACTGACGCTCGCGTCTTAGAACCGTGACGTGCCAAAACGAGATTCCCAATATTAATGTTTGCATCGCGCATAACGCCACACACATTCGCAAGAACGCCTGGAACATCATCATTGGTGCACACGACCAAGCGGCCTTCGGGAAGCGCCGCGAGGCGCATGCCGTCGAGACCGACGATCCGGGCTTCTTTTCCAAAGAGCGTTCCCGAGACTTCATAGGCCATCACATCGGTCGACACGCTCACCCGGATTTCGAAGGCATAGTCCGAGGGATCAGGGCTGCGCTCCTCGTTCAACGTGATGCCCAGGTCCTTCAGCAGCACCGGCGCATTGACCATATTGGGCTGGTCGGCAATCGGGGAGAGGAAACCGCTGATGATCGTTGCCGTCAGCGGATAGGTGTCGGTGATGCCGATGTCGCCCAAGTACTCGACCCGCAGGGCATTGGGCCGGCCCTCCATGTACTGCGAGAGGAAAAGGCCCAAGTCGCTGGCCAATTCCAGCAGCGGGTCCAGTTGCGCCCGCAGTTCAGCATCCAAGCTGGGCACATTTACCGCGTTTACGATCGTGCCCTTCTCGAGGTATTCAATCATTTGCTTCGCCACTTCCACGGCGACCACCACTTGGGCCTCTTCCGTGCTGGCGGCAAGGTGCGGCGTCGTGACGATATTGTCGAGGCCCAAAAAGGGGTTGTCTTCGAGCGGCTCCGAGGTGTACACGTCGAGCGCGGCCCCGGCAATCTTGTTTTCGCGGAGCGCCTCGGCGAGATCGTGCTCGTTGATGATGCCGCCCCGCGCGCAATTGACGATGCGCGCCGTGGGCTTCATCTTCTCGAAGTGCTCCTTGCGGATCATGTTGTCCGTCTTCGCCGTCTTCGGGGCATGCACGGTGATGAAGTCAGCCCGGGCGACCAATTCGTCCAGCTCGACCAGTTCGACGCCCAGCGCGTCGGCCTTCATTTTCGACAGCACGGGGTCGAATGCAATCACATCCATGTCGAATGATTGGGCCCGCTTGACGACTTCGCCGCCGATCCGGCCAACCCCGATGACGCCGAGCACTTTGTCCTTGACCTCCGCGCCCTGAAACTTCTTGCGGTCCCACCGGCCTTCCATCATCGATTGATGCGCGGCAGGAATGTTGCGGCACAGCGCGAGCAGCAGGGCGAAGGTGTGCTCGCAGGTCGAAATGGTGTTGCCGCCCGGCACATTCATCACCACGATGCCGAGCTTTGTCGCCGCCTCTTTGTCGATGTTGTCGGTGCCTACCCCGGCGCGGCCAATCACCTTCAGCCGGTGCGCGCCGTCCAAGGCCTTGGCCGTCACTTTCGTGCCGCTTCGAACGACCAAGCCATCGTATTCGCTGATGATGGCCGTCAGTTCCTCTTCCGATTGCGGCGGCTTTACGTCCGTAACGAAGCCTTCGGCCTGATTGAAAACATCAATGCCCTCATCGCTCAGGTTATCCAGCAAAAGAATCTTATACATACCCCGGTGCTTTCGCGTTGGACGCCGCGCGCTGCCCATGCGCTGGCGTGCGTTCAGAATCGAGTGGAATGCCGGGCGTTTGAGCGGGAGGCCCCCTGCTGCCGCTTGGCCCCATAGCCCAGATGTCAGGCATGACCCGGCCGCGTCTGCCAGGCAATAGTGCGTGGCATAACCGCCGTAGCCTACCAAAATTGCGATTTCGGGTCCAACGCTGCCGCGGTCCTATGGAACGAGCAGCGGCCCGCGGCTGCGCCTACTTTCCTGCTGACCCGCCCGTATGCGAGAAGCGATAGACGACCCCCGCGTGGTCGTCCGAGATCAGAATCGAGCCATCCGGCATCTGCAGCAAATCGACCGGCCGGCCCCAGACTTCTTCGCCCGGTTGCAGCCAGCCGTCAATAAAGGGCTCGTAGCTTGTGGCCCTGCCGCCGTCTAGCCTCACCAGCATGATGCGGTAGCCAATCTTTTTCGAGCGGTTCCACGAGCCATGCTCGGCGATAAGTACTTGCCCCTTATACGCTTCGGGCAGCATGCCGCCCGTGTAGAAGAGCATGCCGAGCGGGGCCACATGCGGTCCGAGATCTTGCACCGGCAAGGTGAATTCCGATGCGCTATGCCCTTCCCCGAACTGGGGATCGGGAATGCTCGTTCCATGCCAGTAGGGAAAGCCGAAGTGCATCCCCTTCTCCGGCGCCCGGTTCAGCTCGCAGGGCGGGCGATTGTCCCCAAGATAATCGCGGCCATTGTCCGTGAACCACAACACGTCCGTCTCCGGATGCCAGTCGAAGCCCACCGTATTGCGGACGCCATGCGCGAAAATCTCGAAGTCCGTGCCATCCGGCTCCATGCGTACGATGCTGGCAAAGATCGGCTCTTCCCGCTCGCAAATGTTGCAAGGCGCGCCTACCTGGAAGTAAAGCTTGCCATCCGGACCAAACGCGAGATACTTCCAGCCGTGCCATTCGTTGCCGGGGAGTTCGTCGTAGACGACGACAGGTTCCGGCGGGTTGTCCAAACGCGACTCGATATCGTCGTAGCGGAGGACCCGGTTGACCTCGGCAACATAGAGCGAGCCATCCCGGAAGGCAATGCCGTTTGGCATAAACATGCCCTCATCAATGAGATAGCGCTTTTCGGCCTGCATGTCGCCGTCTTCGTCGGCCA
>CAZLBS010000258.1:0-3782 GCA_964557505.1 uncultured Nitrospiraceae bacterium
AGCTTCGGCCTGAATGGCTTCGAGTACGACACGGCCATCCGGTTCAACCTGCCCATCGTCGGCATCGTGGGCAACGACGCAGCCTGGGGCCAGATGATGCGCCCGCAGCTCGGCCTCTACGGCGAAGACCGCGAAGTCGCCGTGCAGTTGTCGCGCACGCGCTACGATCAGATCGTCGAGGCTATGGGCGGGTACGGCGAACTGGTCGAGGATCCGAAGGAGATTGTCCCGGCGCTCGAGCGCGCCTACGCCAGCGGCAAGCCTGCTTGCATCAACGTCATGATCGAGCAGGACCGCGTGTTCAAGGGCGGCACCTACATCTAGCCGGGGATAAGCATGCGACGGCGGCATGCCGATGTTGTCCGATGGCAGGCGGCTGCCATTGCGCGGCGGTTTGATGGTGGGGGAGGCTCTTCCTTTCAGAAGGAAATGCCTCCCCCGAAACCTTTCAGGTGGAACTGCTGCTCTTGGCGTACCAGGAATGGCGCTTTGCGATCCTGACTGCCAGCTAGAAATGCCCGGCATTTTTTGGTTGAAATGTTAGTGTGGCTTGGGGATTTCGCAATGGGCACGCGAAGTTGCCCTGCGAGAGGCGTATTCGGTAGCGCATGGGACGGCTTGAAAACAAGAGGAAGCGAGCCTTGAGCGTTCGAGTAATACATCTGTTTGCGTGTGTTATGCTGATGGCAATGGCTGCAACCCACGCGCAGGAAGCCCGTCTCATCGTCAGCAGCGAAGACGGGGAGCACAAGCTGTCTGAGCAGGCGGCGGTGATTTTTCAGGATGCCGAGCCTGTCTCGGAGACCGTCGTCACCGTCGACCCATCCACCACGTACCAGTCGATTCTCGGCCTTGGCTCCTCGCTCGAGCACGCAACGGCGTACAACATCAGACTGCTTCCGGAGGACCAGCAGCGCGAAGTGATCGAGCGCATTGTGGATCCGGACACGGGCATCGGCATGAACTTGATGCGCATTTGCATCGGCACGTCTGATTTCACGGGGGACCCTTGGTACACTTACAACGACGTGCCCGAGGGGGAAACCGATCCAGACCTGTCGGAATTCAGCATCGGCAACGACCGCGATTACTTGTTGCCGATCATCAAGATGGCGCGCGAAGCGAATCCCGAGTTGCTTTTCTTCGCCTCGCCCTGGAGTCCGCCCGCGTGGATGAAGCGGCGCCACACTCTGCTTGGAAGCCGCATCAACCGCGATCACTTCGACCCCTACGCGCGCTACCTCTTGAAATTCATCCGTGCCTACGAGTCCGAAGGCATCCCCATTTACGCCATTACCGTGCAGAACGAACCCAATTTTCCGAACCCGAATTACCCTACCTGTCTTTGGCGCCCGGAGGATCAACGTCTATTCATTCGCGATCACCTCGGCCCGCTCTTCGCGCGGGAAGACGAAGACGCCCTCATCTGGTGCTGGGATCACAACTGGAATTACCTCGATTTTCCGCGCGCGATCCTGGGGGATCCGGAGGCAGCGCAATACGTCGATGGCACGGCATTTCATTTGTACGAAGGCGAGGTCGAGGCGCAGACGGCGCTCAAAGAAGAATTTCCGGACAAGCACGTTTACTTCACCGAAGGCTCGACGTTTGGCACGCGCGGGGCGATTCGGATTATTGACATCCTGCGCAATTGGGCGCGCTCCTACAACGCCTGGGTTACCGTGCTCGATCAGGACCAGAAGCCCAACAACGGCCCGCACACCGCCAGCCCTACCTGCATCGTCTTGCACAAAGACGACGGCATGCGCCTTGAGTACCGCTATGACTACTACATGTACGGACAGTTCATGAAATTCATCGAGCGTGGGGCCGTGCGCATCGCAAGCGAAGGCGGCAACCGGCGCTTCCAGCATGTCGCCTTTCGGAATCCGGATGGGCGGATGGTGCTGGTGGCGGCCAATCTCAACCGGGATGCGCTGGAGGTTGCGGTTGTCTGCGAGGGCAACACGGCCGTGGTCGCCATACCGAGCCGTGCAACGGCGACACTTATTTGGTAGTCAACAACTCCCTGCTGGCTGCATCAGGGCTTAGGGCCTTGCGGCGATGCGGGCAACTCAGAAGCCTGTGTCCAATTGGGAGCCCGATGGCACGAGCGAAGCCCGGTTTGCCGAACCGCTGAAGGACGCCTTCTCTTCAAATCGCGCCGTCCCGCCGCACTTGGAAACAGCGATGGCCGCGCTGAGCATCCCTTAGGGTTGGCATACTTGCGAGGGGTTTTGAACGGTGGCCTCGTTGCCATCTCGAAATTGCCTTTGCCACGCCTGAATCGGTCTGGGGCCCGGAACCGATAAGCCGGTGAAGGGGGCGAAACCGGCTGGCGGGAATGCTTCGAAGCCTGGTTTTGGCTGGGTTTCTGAGGCAATGCCCAGGGCCGCATTGATGCTGAGCTGATTGTCCGCGGCATTGACGGCGCCGCCGCCATTAACGTCCAGGTTGTTGACGCCGGGGTGAAGGCCGAGGACGCCGTTGACGATGACTTGGACACCGACTGCTTTTGCCATGCCAGGCAGCGGCGCAAGCGGCATGGCGAAGCGTGTTTCGCTGTCGCCATGCCGCGCGGCCTTGAGGACAATAGCGGCGCTGCGTCCGCGGTTACTCGATGGGGAATTCGCGTCCGCCGGGGATATAGGCGCGGGTGAGGTTGCCTTGCAGGGCTTCCCGGCTCATGTAGACTGGCTTCAGTTCCATCGCGGCAAAAAGCGGTGACTGATCGCTATAGTGCGGCGAATCGGGCACGGTGATGGCGCTGCCGTATTGATGAATGCTCTCACTGGTGATATTGCCGTCTGAATCCCATTCGACCATCATGTAGTAGCAGTCTCCGCCCAATCCAGAGATGGTGCCGTCTTTATCGTGATTCCCGTAGATGGCGCGCAGGATATCGGGGCCGCCGCCTAGCGGGAGGTCGAGGCTGCCGCGCCGCAGGCGCATGACTTCGCCCCATTCGGGGTCGAGACGTCCATGGTACTCCTTCAACTCCTCGGCGACTTCTTTTACACTTTCGAGCAGGTCTTCGACAGCGGGCACCTCCTCGTAGTTGATCCATTTGCGGCGCATGGCCATGACGGGCAGGGCGGCATTGCGGTTTTCTTTGGTGACCGTCATGTCCCAGTTTCGGATGATTTCGAAAGCCTCTTGCATGATCGGCTCATCTCCGGGCCCATGTCCGAGCAAGGCTTCCATAGCGAGTCCTGCGATGGACTGGTCCGAATACTTCATGTCGTGTTTGTAGTCGTAAAACTCCTGCCGTGAGATGGCTTCGTCTTCGCTGAACAACTCCATGGCCCGCATGCCGCGGTTGGTCATGTAAGGGCGCCATCCGCCGTAGCTCGGATAGTCTTCCGCTTTCGGGTTTTCGGGGCCGCTCGTGGTCTGCCAAGGCGTGTTGTTGCAATTCTGAACCCATCCGCTGGCAGGATTCCAAACCTGAGGCGACGCCTCGAAATCATGGTATTCGGTCCAGAGGGTTTCGCTGGTGTTGCCGGGGAGATACTTTTCCCAGTCGTAGCCTTCGGCTCGCTTGGGCAGCTTGGTGTTGTTGATGTAGCCGATGTTGCCTTCTTTGTCGGCATAGGCACTGTTGAACGAGGGGACTGCTTGCATACGCATGGCCTCCATCCACTCGTCGAAGGTGGCGGCCTTGTTCATGCGGAACCATTGCTCGACTTGGCGGATGTCGTCCATCGCGGCATATCGGATGGCGTAGACGCCATGGGGCCTGCGAATGACGGGGCCGTGCACGGACCAGAGGAGTTCCTGCG
>CAZLBS010000258.1:3792-5964 GCA_964557505.1 uncultured Nitrospiraceae bacterium
ATGAAGCCGAGCACGCGGACGTCGATAGTGATTTCGCGCCGTTCCAACTCGCGCCATTTGCCGTCGAACTTGTATTGGTAATCGTTGTCCGGGTTCATTTCGAGGACGTAGATGTCGACCAAGTCGGGGCCGTTGACGGTGTGGGCCCAGCCGAGATGTTCATTGTGTCCATGGAGGACGACGGGCGAGCCGGGGAAAACGCCGCCGACGATATTGAGCCCTTCCTCGCTGAAGAGGTGTGCTTCGTACCATGCGACCGGGCCATCCCAAGGCTGGTGGCTATTGACCGCCAGGCGGGTGTAGCCATCTTCGCTGCGGCTTGGGGCCACCGCGAAGGAATTTGAGCCGACCTCGAGCCCCTGCTTGATATAGCTTGCGGCCGCCGAAAACGGATCGGGCTGGACGCTGGCGACTTTCTCGGATACTTCGACCTGGCGCTCATCCTGGAAGAGGGTTTGCACGGCACTGTCGACCCCGAAGAAGAAGGGTGTTTTCAGGACGAAGCCCGCCACGATGTCTTGGCCGGTAACGGGATGGAGGTGCTCGGTGCGCCAGTTTGGGTTGAGTGCGGCCCAATGATTCACGCCGTCGGCATACGCCTGGCAATAGCGGCGAATCTCCGGGCTGAGGCTGGTTTCCCATTTTTCGGCAATGAGTTCGTCGAGTTTAAGGAGGCCCACCATGTAGTCGACGGGTACGGCATCCATTCCTTGGACGCTGGCCAGCTTGCCCCGGGTCATGAGGACTGCTTCGACCATGGTGTCGTAGTCATCTTCAGCGTGCGCAAATCCAAGCCCGTAGGCAGCGTCGGCGTCGGTCTTGCCGAAAATATGGGGGACGCCGTAGGTGTCGCGCAGTATTTGGACGTTGTAATCTGCCCCGCGATCTTTGGCCTCCGAGCGGTCAAAGCCGCTGCCGCAATGGGTGAGCAGCAGGGCCGCTGCCAGGGATAAAGCGCTCAGACTTGCCGGGCGAATCACCGCCGTTGCCTGGCTGCTCAGAATAGATGCCGCCCTCATGATAATCAGTTCTCCCGCGTTGGTTGGTCTTCAGGTGACAGGATAAGGACATGTGTGTGAATGGAAGACCAGCGGGAATATAATCGAGTTTCACTACGAGGCCGGGCAATTGCAGGCAGGAGGTCATGCTTTGAATTGGATTTACTGGGTGGTATCGCGGGATTGCAACCAGAAGTGCGCGCATTGCTACAACGACAGCGGTCCCGGTGCTCCTGGATTGACGCTCGACCAGGCCACGAAGTGTGTCGAGAACCTTCCGGACCCGGACCGAGTGGCGGTAGGCCGCATTGTCTTGAGCGGGGGCGAGGTGTTGGTCTGGCCGGAACTGCTGTTTCATACGCTCGGCAAACTGTATGAGCGCTATGGCGATGCAACGCTGCTCTATGTGCAGACCAATGGCGACCTGCTGACCGGCGAAATCTTGCAGCGGATGCGGGAGCACAAGGTGTGCAAGGTCGATGTGGCGAGTATGGACACGTTTCACCGGAAGGGCACGCTGGAGCGGAAGGACCTTCTTGTAGAGTTGTTCGAGCGCAATGGGTTTTCGGCCTCTCCGCTCGAGATTGGCGATGACCCCACGAACATGCCCTCGCCTGAGGCGCCGCAGTTTGCATTCTGGGGGGCTACGGAGGAGATGTGGATAGGGCCGCTGTGGCCGCGCGGGCGGGCCCGTAAATACAACTTCAGCCGGGCCTCGCCGGAACACCGCTTCTGCTCGATTTGGAGCGGCGCCAAGGGCTTTCTGGATTACCATGAGCCAGGCAACGAGATTAATGTGCAGCTGGCCGATGTGTATCCGTGTTGTCCGATGACCTTCAAGCCAATCGGCAGCCTGCTGGAGGAAAACCTCATTGACATGCTGGATCGCTGCAAAGAGCATCCTGTTTTTCGCGCGTTGAACGAAGGCATGCCTGAGAAGATGGGGGAGTATTTGGGGATAAGCGAAGAGGAGGGCTTCAAGCGCAGTGCGGCGCTTGGCAACCACTGCTTGTGGTGCGATGAATTCTTCGCGAAGTATGCGCCGGAGTTGCTATACGGGGGCGGCATGACAGAGCGGGGAACGGTCGACCTCGACATTCATAATGAGAAACCGCCGAAGCCGTATCCGCGGCAAGCGGTTTAGGGCCCGGATAGGACTAGGCGACGCCGCTCT